>NZ_JBHURI010000038.1:0-41798 GCF_042673425.1 Agromyces sp. NPDC056965
GCCCCCTGGTGTCGCAGGGGGCGGCCTCGTCTGTACTGAACCCTCGGCTCAGTCCTCTGCGACCGCGCGCGAGAGCGACTCGCCGCGGAAGAAGCTGGGCCGGCGCTTGGCCTGGATGAACATGATGACCACGCCCGTGAGGATGATCACGACGCCGAGGATGAACACGAGGCCGACGCCGCCGATGTTCGAGCCGCTGCCGTAGTCGGGGTTCATCGAGTCGATGAGCGTCGTGAAGAACAGCACCGCGAGGATCAGCCCGCCGACGAGCGGCGCGATGAGCATGAAGAAGGTGTTGCGTGCGCTCGCGAACCACTTCTTGCGGAAGTACCACACGCACGCGAACGCCGTGAGGCCGTAGTAGAAGCAGATCATCATGCCGAGCGTCGTGATCGTGTCCCACAGCACGTCTTCGCTCACGAAGCGCATGACCGTGTAGAACACGGCCGCGACGATCGCCGAGACCACCGTGGCGTAGCCCGGCGTGAAGAAGCGGGGGCTCACCCGCGCGAACTTCTCGGGCAGGGCGCCGTAGTGGCCCATCGCGAGGAGCGTGCGCGCCGGCGACACGAACGTGGACTGCAGCGAGGCCGCCGAGCTCGAGAGCACCGCGAGCGACATGAGGATCGCGAGCGGGCCGAGGATCGGACCGGAGAGGTAGAAGAACGCGTTCTCCTGGATCTCGGGATTGCCGAGTCCGACACCGGTCTCGCCGATGCCGGCGAACGCGAGCGCCCCCATCGCGACGAAGAGGTAGATCGCCACGACGATCGTGACGGTGAGGGTCGCAGCGCGGCCGGGCGTCGTGCGCGAGCCCTTCGTCTCCTCGTTCATGGTGAGGGTGACGTCCCAGCCCCAGAACACGAACAGCGAGACCGAGAGGCCCGCGACGACGGCGCTGAACGAGCCCACCTCGAACGGGTTGAACCAGCTGAGCTCGACCTGCGTCGGGTCGAACGCCGTGCCGTTGGCGACGTGCCAGAACGCGGCGACGCCGAAGCCGATCATGACGAGCAGCTGGAAGCCGACGAGCCAGTACTGCACCTTCTGCGTCGTCTGCATGTCGCGGTACGAGATGAGCGTGGCGCCGAGGATGAACACGAGGCAGGTCGCGACGTTCACGAACGGGTTGCCGACGAGCGAGGCGATGTCGGGGTTGTTGAACGCTTGCGCGAGCGCGAGGTAGAAGAACTCCACCGCGATGCCCGCGAGGTTCGAGAGCACCACGATCGTCGCCGCGATCAGGCCCCACCCGGCCATCCAGCCGATCCACGGCCCGAAGGCCCGAGTCGCCCACGTGAACGAGGTGCCGGAGTCGGGCATCGCGTTGTTGAGCTCGCGGTACCCGAACGCGACGAGCAGCATCGGGATGAAGCCGAGCAGGAAGATCGCGGGAAGCTGCGTGCCGACCTCGGCGACGGTCGGCCCGAGGGCGCCGGTCAGGGTGTAGGCGGGCGCGATGCACGAGATGCCGATGACGATCGCGCCGATGAGGCCGACCGAACCCGCCGACAGCCCCTTCTTCGACAGCCCGGCGTCGGAGCCGTCGACCGCGGCGCTCGCCGTGGTCAGCGGCGCATGCGGTTCGGTGTGGTGCTGGTGGGGTTCTTGGTGCGTCATTGCATGGTCCTTCAGGAGGTGGAGCGCGGCACGACGATCATCGGCACCGGCAGCTCGCGCAGCATCTTCGATGCCGTCGAGCCCAGGAAGAGTCGGCTGTGGGTCGCGAGGCGGCTCGATCCGACGATGACGATCTCGCCGGCGTGCCACTCGAGTGCGGCGACCGCCTGTTCGATCGTGTCGCCGGAGGCGACGACCGCGGTGGCCGAGGTGCCGACGGGCAGCGCACGTCGCGCCGCCTCGAGCACGTCGTCGGCGTGGGCGGTGCTCGCGAGCGAGGCGAGCTCCTCGTCCATGCCGGCCGGCAGGTCGATCGAGACGAGCGAGACGAGCCGCAGCGGCGCGTGCGTCACGCGGGCGAGTCGCACCGAGATGTCGAGCACCGATCCCGCACCCGAACGCGTGCCGACCGCACCCGTGATGCGGGTGACGCCGACCGAGACCGGCATCTCGCGGGAGCCCGCCGGCGCGAGCGCCACGGGCACGTCGGACGCGTGCAGCAGGTCGTTGGCGACCGAGCCGATGCGCGAACGACCGAGCAACCCGCCGCGGGCCGCGCCGACGACGATGAGCGAGGCGCCGAACTCGTGCGCGGCGGCCACGAGGCCCTCGGCGAACGACTCGGCGTAGCGGATGTGCAGCGCCTGCTCGACGCCGTCGCCCAGGCGAGCGGATGCCTCGGCCAGCCAGCCCCGCGAGCGCTCCTTGAGGTGGCGCTCGTATCCCGTGTCGGGCGGCACGACGGCGCCGCGCGCCTCGATCGGAAGCACCATCACGACTTCGAGGAGCGCCTCACTGGCCGCCGCGAGTCGCCCGCCGAGGGCGAGCGCGTCGGCACCGGATTCGTTCGCCGTGTAGCCGACGACGATGCGGGAGACCATCAGCTCGCGCCGAGGATCTCGTCGGCGACCTCGCGACCGACGCGGATCGCGCCGTCGACGTGCTGGTAGCCCTTGCCCGCCATGTCGGAGCACGAGAAGTGGATCGGCCCGACGGGCGTGCGGAGGTCGGCGCCGTACCGCGCGAGTCCGCCCATGTCGAAGCTCGCCGCGTACGCGCCGCGGGTCCACTCCTCGGAGCCCCAGTCGCTCTCGTAGTAGACGACCGGGTTCAGCGCCTCGGGGCCGTAGTAGTGCGACATCGACTCGAGGATCCGGGCCTTCCGCTCCTCGGCCGAGAGCGTGAACACGCCGTCGGCCTCCTCGTCGGAGACGAAGCCGACGAGCGTGCCGCGGGGGTCGCCGTGGTTCGTGTTGTCGTACGCCTCGTGGCAGAGCTCATAGGGGCTGAACGCGGTGCCCGAGAGGCCCTGCTCGCGCCAGAACGGCGTCTCGTAGACGGCGTGCACCTTGATGACGAAGCCCATCGAGAGGTGCTGGTGCATCTGGTGCTGGCGACGGGGCAGCGGCGGCTCGTACGAGATGCGGCTGATGAGGATCGGCGGCAGTGCGAGCACGACGTGCTTCGCGTGCACCTCGATGGAGTCGGTGACCGCGACGACCCCGGCATCGGGGGCATCCGGCGTCCAGCGGATGGTGCGCACGGCCTGGCCGGTGCGCACGGCGTCGCCGAGGCGCTCGGCGAGCCGCAGCGGCACCTGCTGGAGGCCGCCCACGACGCGCTTGTCGAGGATGAAGTCGGCGTCGACGAGGTTCGAGAACGAGCCGGCGGATGCTGCCATCAGCAGCGCCTGCAGCGCCGAGAACGCGTGCGCGGGCTTGGTGAGCATGGCACCGGCGATGAACATGCCGATGTTGAGCTTCGCCTCTTCGTCGTCGGTCTGGGTGCCCAGCCACTCGGCGAACGAGACCTCGTCGAGCTCCTTCGCGCGCGGGTGCGCCCACGGCGCGTCGGGGTCGATCTCGGCGACGAGGGCGTCGAGCTTCTCGATGAGGCCGACGATCTCGCCCTCGGTCCTGGCCGGCACCGGGAAGATGTCGCCCTCGAAGAGACGGCGCTCGCCGTTCTCGGCGATGTAGACGTTCTCGCCCTCGCGGTAGCGCTCGTACGTCTCGAGGCCGAGTTCGCCGAGCGTCTCGATGAGCGCGTCCTGGTCGGGCGAGACCCATTGGCCGCCGATCTCGAGCATCGCGCCGTCGATGTCGTCGGTCCAGAGGCGGCCGCCGATGCGGTCGCGCGCCTCGAGCACGACGACGGACTTGCCGGCGTCCTTCAGCTTGGTGGCGGCGGTGAGGCCCGAGGCCCCGGCGCCGACGATGACGACGTCGCAGTCGATGCGTTCCATGTGCAGGTACTTCCTTCGGTTGTCGTGCTGGTCGGGTCGTCCGGTCTGGGCCGTGTCGAGACCCGGGCGAGCGGATGCCGCGGCGCGAGCTGCGGCATCCGCTCAGTCGGTTCAGCTCACGGGGATGAGCGTGTACTTCGTATCGAGGTACTCGTGGATGCCCTCGAGCCCGCCCTCGCGGCCGATGCCCGACTGCTTGATGCCGCCGAACGGCGCGGCCGCGTTCGAGACGAGGCCGGTGTTCAGGCCCATCATTCCCGTGGCGAGCTTCTCGATCATGCGCTGGCCGCGCGCCAGGTCCTGCGTGAAGACGTAGGAGACGAGGCCGTACTCGGTGTCGTTGGCGAGGCGCACGGCCTCGTCCTCGGTCGAGAAGGTGGTGATGCCGAGCACCGGGCCGAAGATCTCCTCCTTGAGGAGTCGGGCGTCGGCCGAGACGTCGCCGAGCACCGTGGGTGCGTAGAACGTGCCCGCGCCGACGATCACGGTGCCGCCGGTGAGGATCTTCGCGCCCTTGCCGACCGCGTCCTGCACGAGCTCGTCGGTCGTGGCGACCGCCTTGTCGTCGATCAGCGGGCCGATGTTGACGCCGTCCTCGGTGCCGCGGCCGACCGAGAAGCCGGCGACGCGCTCGGCGACGCGCTTCGAGAACTCGGCGGCGACCGACTCGTGCACGATGAAGCGGTTCGCCGCGGTGCAGGCCTGGCCGATGTTGCGGAACTTCGCGAGCATCGCGCCGTCGACCGCCTTGTCGAGGTCGGCGTCGCCGAAGACGACGAACGGGGCGTTGCCGCCGAGTTCCATCGAGGTGCGGAGGATGCCCGTGGCCGCCTGCTTCATGAGGGCACGGCCGACGCCGGTCGAACCGGTGAAGCTGAGCTTGCGCAGGCGCGGGTCCTCGATGATCGGGCCGGAGACGGCCGAGGAGGTCGACGTCGCGATGACGTTCACGACGCCCTTGGGCAGGCCCACCTCTTCGAGGAGCTGCACGAACGCGATCGTCGTGAGCGGGGTGAGTGCCGGGGGCTTGATGACGACGGTGCAGCCGGCCGCGAGCGCGGGCGCGATCTTGCGGGTCGCCATCGCGAGCGGGAAGTTCCACGGGGTGATGAAGAACGAGGGGCCGACGGGGCGCTGCGAGACGACCATGTGGCCGGTGCCCTCGGGGTTCAGGCCGTAGCGGCCCGAGATGCGCACGGCCTCCTCGCTGAACCAGCGGAGGAACTCGCCGCCGTAGGCGACCTCGCCGCGCGCCTCGGCGAGCGGCTTGCCCATCTCCATCGTCATGAGGAGCGCGAACTCCTCCTTGCGCTCCTGCAGCAGGTCGAACGCGCGACGCAGCAGTTCGCCGCGGACACGGGGTGCGGTGGCCGCCCACTCGTCCTGCACGGCGACGGCCGCATCGAGGGCCTTGAGGCCGTCCGCGACCGAGGCGTCGGCGATCTCCTTGATGGTCTCGCCGGTGGCGGGGTCGATGACGGCGAGGGTCTTGCCGCCCTCGGCCGGCACCCACTCGCCGGCGATGAAGAGGCCGGTCTCGACCTTGTCGAGCACCGTGGCTTCAAGCGTTGCGTTCGTCATGTGTGACTTCCCGTTCGATGGTTCGTGCATTTCATGCGGAGTGCTGCGGGTCCGGATGTCTCCGAGTCGCCCGGTTCCGTATGGAGACGGGCGACTCGGGAGGACGGTGTCGGATCAGGGGTAGAGCCCGCGCAGCTTGTGCGCTTCGGCGACGCGTTCGACGGCGAGCGCCGTCGCGGCGGTGCGAAGCGAGAGCCCCCGCGCCTCGGCGTAGCCCAGCACGTGCTGCCACGCGCTGAGCATCCGCTCCTCCAGTCTGGACTCCACCTCGTCGGCGCGCCACCAGTAGGCCTGGTTCGCCTGCACCCACTCGAAGTACGAGACGATGACGCCGCCCGCGTTCGCGAGGATGTCGGGCACGACGAGCACGTCGTTCTCGCGGAGGATCCGGTCGGCACCGGGCGTCGTCGGGCCGTTCGCGCCCTCGACGATGACGGTGGCCCGCACGGTCGCCGCGTTGCCCTCGTGCAGCACGCCCTCGACGGCGGCCGGCACGAGCAGGTCGACGTCGAGCGTGATGAGCTGTGCGCCGTCGATCGCCTCGGCGCCGGCGAAGCCGACGACCGAACCGGTGGCGCGCACGTGGTCGGAGAGCGCCTCGATGTCGAGGCCCGCGGCGTTGAACACGGCGCCGTACTGGTCGCTGACCCCGGCGACGGTGACGCCGGACTCTGCGAGGAACCGCGCGGCATCCGCACCGACCTTGCCGAAGCCCTGCACCGCCGCGCTGGCGCGCGACGGTTCGATGCCCCGGTGGCGGAGCGCGGCGAGCGCGATGTGGGTCACCCCACGCGAGGTCGCGCTCGCCCGCCCCTGCGAACCGCCGAGCGCGATGGGCTTGCCGGTCACGATGCCGGGCACCGTGTAGCCGCTGGTCACGGAGTAGGTGTCCATGATCCAGGCCATCGTCTGCTCGTCGGTGCCGATGTCGGGCGCGGGGATGTCGCGCTCCGGGCCGATGATCGGCAGGATCTCGCTCGTGTAGCGACGTGTCACGCGCTCGAGCTCGGCCTTGGAGTGCTCGCGGGGGTCGATCGCGAGTCCGCCCTTCGCGCCGCCGTACGGCACGTCGAGCAGGGCGCACTTCCAGGTCATCCACATCGCGAGCGCCCGGACCTCGTCGAGGTTCACGTTCGGCGCGTAGCGCAGGCCGCCCTTGGCCGGTCCTCGCGAGAAGTTGTGCTGCACGCGGTGGCCGATGTAGAGCCGGCTCTCACCCGAGTCCATGCGCAGCGGCACCGCGACCGTGAGCTCGCGACGCGGGGTCGCGAGCATCTGGTGCAGTCCGTCGGTGTAGCCGAGCAGGCCCACCGCCTCGGCGAGCTGGGCGCGCGCGTCGGTGAGGGGCGTTGCGATGTGCTGCGCGGCGGAGCCTGCTGCGATGAGCGGGCTCGGCGAGGCATCCGTTGCGGTCGACGCCGTCGTCGCCGCGAGGAGGTCGGTCATGCGTTCTTCAGTCCTTCCGCGACGACCGAGAGGCCGTCGACGAGCAGTTCGTCGGAGATGGTGAGGGGCGGCAGGAAGCGGATGACGTTGCCGTAGGTGCCGCAGGTGAGCACGACGACGCCGTTGGCGTGGGCGTACTTGGCGATCGCGCCCGTGAGCGCCGCGTCGGGAGCGCCGGTCTCGGGGTCGACGAGCTCGATCGCGACCATGGCGCCGCGTCCGCGGACGTCGCCGATGCGGGGGTCTGCGGTGCGCAGTGCGTTCAGGCGGCCGATGAGCACGGCGCCGATCTCGCGGGCGCGCTCGATGAGGCCGTCGGCCTCGTAGGTCTCGATGGTGGCGAGCGCAGCGGCGCAGGCGAGCGGGTTGCCGCCGTAGGTGCCGCCGAGGCCGCCGGCCATCGCGGAGTCCATGATGTCGGCGCGGCCGGTGACCGCCGAGAGCGGCAGGCCGCCGGCGATGCCCTTGGCCGCCACGACGAGGTCGGGCACGATGCCGTCGTGCTCGCTCGCGAACCAGGCGCCGGTGCGGGCGAAGCCGGTCTGCACCTCGTCGGCGATGAAGACGACGTCGTTCGCGCGCGCCCACTCGACGAGTGCGGGGAGGAAGCCCTGGGCCGGGACGATGAAGCCGCCCTCGCCCTGGATGGGCTCGATGATGATCGCGGCCAGGTTCTCGGCGCCGACCTGCTTCTCGATCACGGAGATGGCGCGGGCCGCGGCCTCGGCGCCCGAGAGGCCGCCGTCGCGGAAGGGGTAGCTGAGGGGTGCGCGGTACACCTCGGAGGCGAACGGCCCGAAGCCGCTCTTGTACGGGATGTTTTTCGCGGTGAGCCCCATCGTGAGGTTCGTGCGGCCGTGGTAGGCGTGGTCGAACGCGACGACGGCCTGCTTCTTCGTGAAGTGGCGGGCGATCTTGACCGCGTTCTCGACGGCCTCGGCGCCCGAGTTGAAGAGGGCGGTGCGCTTGACGTGGTCGCCGGGGGTGAGCTCGTTGAGCTTCTCGGCGACGGCGACGTAGCCCTCGTACGGCGAGACGGTGAAGCACGTGTGGGTGAAGGAGTTCAGCTGCGCGGTGACGGCCTCGACCACGCGGGGCGCCGAGTTGCCGACTCCGGTGACGGCGATGCCCGAGCCGAGGTCGATGAGCGAGTTGCCGTCGGCGTCGACGATGACGCCTCCGCCGGCTGCGACGACCGAGATGGGCAGGGTGTGGCCGACGCCCGAGGCGACGGCTGCGGCCTTGCGAGCCATGAGCTCCTGCGAGCGGGGACCGGGGATGGCGGTGACGAGGCGGCGCTCCTGTGCGAGCGAGGGTCCCCCGGTCGTGGTGGCCGGGGTGTCGACGAGAGTCATGTGTGCTCCGATGCGGGGTGACGACGGTGGCTGGTGCCGCCAATGCTAGGTCGGGTCGAGCGGATGCTTCAGGGCCCGCCTGTACACTTGGGATGCAGTTCTTCGACATGGCGTACACCGCGCGTCTCGCCGGTCGAGCAGGTCGAAGCCCACCGAAGGAGCCAGCAGTGCAGCCGACCGTGCAGACCCTGCTCGACCGCCCCGACCTCGCGCTCGGCCTGCTCACGCCGGCCGTGCAGCTGCCCGAACGCGCGCTCTCGACGCCCGTGGTCTGGGCGCACAGCTCCGACCTCGCCGATCCCACGCCGTTCCTCGACGCCGGCCACGTGCTGCTGACGACCGGTACGCAGTTCGGCGACGACGCCGAGGCCGGCTTCGCCGACGCGTACGTCTCGCGACTGCGCGCGACGGGCGTCGCCGCGCTCGGCTTCGGCACCGAGGTGATCCGCGAGGGCACCCCCGAGTCGCTCGTCGAGGCCTGCGCCGCACAGGGCCTGCCCCTCTTCGAGGTGCCCTACCGGGTGCCGTTCATCGCGATCGCCCGCACGGTCGCCGACCTCATCGCCGAAGACGCCTTCGCGCGACAGGCCTGGGCGCTGAACGCCCAGCGTGCGATCTCGCTCGCGGCCCTTCGCCCCGACGGCCTCTCGGCGACGCTCGCCGAACTCTCCCATCGCCTCGGCGCCTGGGTCGGGCTCATCGATGCGACGGGGTCCCTCGACCGGGAGGCGCCCGTCGACGGCCTCGGCCAGCCGCTCCTCGGCGAGGTCGTGGGCGAGGCGCGCTCGATGCTCCGCCGCGGCCAGCGCGCGAGCCGCACGCTGCTCGCCGGCGAGTCGACGGAGTCGCCGCAGCGGATGACGCTGCAGACGCTCGGCGGCGGCGGCTCGCTCCGGGGAGTGCTCGCGATCGGCGACTCCCCCGAACTCGACCAGGCCGGCCGCGAGGTCGTGACCTCGGTGATCGCCCTCGCGGGCCTCGCGCTCGAGCAGAACCGCGACCTCGACCGGGCCCGCGGTCACTTGCGATCGGGGCTGCTCCGCGGCATCCTCGCCGGCGATCTGACCCTCGCCGAGCGGGTCGCGACCGAGATGTGGGGACCGCTCCCGTCGTCTCCGATGCGCATCGCCGTGGCGGATGCCCCGCTCACCGCCGCCGACCGCCTGACCGAGCTGCTCGAGCTGCGCGTCGAGGAGCGCGGGGGCCGGCTCTTCTTCGGGCGCGACGACGAGCAGTTCGTGCTGCTGCTCGAGGAGGCGGACACCGGCCTCGCCGACGAGCTCGCAGCCGAGTTCGAGGTGCCCGTCGGGCTCTCCGACCCGATCGGCACCGGCGGCATCGCCCTCGCCCACGAGCAGGCGCTGCGCGCGGTCGAGCGCGCCCGCGAGTCGGGCTCGGGCGTCGTGCTGTTCGACGAGATCAGCCGGCAGGGCGTGCTCGCGTTCCTCGCCCGCACCGATGCCCGCGCCGTCGCGCTCGCGACGCTCGCCCCGCTCACCGAGCACGACGCCGAGAACGGCACGACCCTGCTCACGACCACTCGCACCTGGCTCGAGCACGGCGGCCAGTTCGACGCCACCGCGCAGGCGCTCGGCGTGCACCGGCACACCGTGCGGAGCCGCATCGCGCTCGCCGAGCGGCTGCTCGGCCGCGACCTGTCGGGCTTCCACGCCCGCGCCGACCTGTGGGCGGCGCTCCTCGCCGTCGACTAGGCGCCTCGAGCGCTACCGCGAGCTCGCGATGCGGTCGCGGTACCAGGCGTACGAGTCCTTCGGCGTGCGCTCGCCGGTCTCGAAGTCGATGTGCACGAGCCCGAAGCGCTGCGTGTACCCCTCGGCCCACTCGAAGTTGTCGGTGAGCGACCACAGGTAGTAGCCCTGCACGTCGACGCCCAGGTCGATCGCGCGCCGCACGGCCGCGATGTGCTCGTCGAGGTAGCCGACGCGCTGCTCGTCGTGCACCGCCCCGGTCACCGCGCCGCCGACGACCTCGTCGGGGAACGACGCGCCGTTCTCGGTGATGACGACGGGCGGCAGGCGGTCGCCGTAGTCGCGGGCGAACGAGACGAGCAGCTCGGTGAACGTCTCGGGCATGATCGGCCAGTCGAAGCCCGTGGTCGGCACGCCCTCGAAGTCGACGGGCTCGAACGGCAGGCCCGCCGCGGCGAACTCGGAGCCCTCGGCCGGCGCGGCCACGCGCGTCGGGTTGTAGAAGTTGATGCCGTAGAAGTCGATGGGGGCGCCGATCAGTTCGAGGTCGCCGGGCTCGAGGCCGGGCATCGCCTCGAGGCCGAAGCCCGAGAGGTCGGGGTAGGCGCCCGTGAGCACGGGGTCGGCGAAGATGCGGTTGTAGATGAGGTCGAAGGCGCCGGCGGCGAACTGGTCGGCCGGGGCATCCGTCGCGGGCACCACGAGCGTGTGGTTGTTCGTGATGCCGACCTCTGCGTCGCCGCGCTCGCGGATCGCGGCGACCGTGAGCCCGTGCGCGAGCAACTGGTGGTGCGCGGTCGGCAGCGAGCCCATCATGAGGGCGTGGCCCGGTGCCTGGCTGCCGAGCGCGTAGCCCTGCAGGGTCGTCATCGCCGGTTCGTTGAGGGTGATCCAGCGGCGCACCCGATCGCCGAGGCGGTCGACCACGAGCCCCGCGTAGTCGGCGAGACGGTACGCCGTGTCGCGGTTCAGCCAGCCGCCGGCCGCCTCGAGCTCCTGCGGGAGGTCCCAGTGGTAGAGCGTCGGCACCGGCGCGATGCCGGCGGCGAGCAGTTCGTCGACGAGCCGGTCGTAGTACGCGAGCCCCGCCTCGTTGGCCGGGCCCGAGCCGCCGGGCTGCACGCGCGGCCAGGAGATCGAGAAGCGGTAGTCGTCGGCGCCGAGTCCGGCGAGCAGCGCGACGTCGTCGCGGTAGCGCCGGTAGCTGTCGGCCGCGAGCTCGGCGTTCGAGCCGTCGATCACGAGGCCGGGCGTGCGGGTGAAGACATCCCAGATCGACTCGCCACGGCCGCCCTCGCTCGTCCACCCCTCGATCTGGAAGGCCGCGGTGGCGGCGCCCCAGCGGAATCCCTGCGGGAAGGCCAGCGTCTCGGCCGTGCGGTCGGGGGTGGTGGCTTCGGCCATGGGGAACCTCGCTGTTCGTCGGCAGGGGGCGATGAGCGGATGCCGCGGCATCCGCTCTGCTCGAAGTGGGACGTTTGACCCACTCCCGTCACCCTAGCCGCCGAACGCGCCCAGGGGAAGGGTCGCCCGCGGCCCGTTCCGGGCCCGCGTGCCGCCCTACCGTCCGCCCACGCACCGGCGTACGCTGGAGGGACTCGGAGGAGGACGCGATGCACGCAACCGTCGGAGAACGCCTCATCATCCACGGCAAGCTGGTCGGCCAGGCCACCCGCCGCGGCGAGATCCTCGAGATCCGCGGCGAAGACGGCGGCCCGCCCTACCTCGTGCGGTTCGACGACGGCCACGAGACGCTGCTCTTCCCCGGCGCCGACTGCGAGATCGAGCACGAGCAGCCGGCCGGCTGAGCGCCGAGCGCCGACGGCTGGGCAGCGGCGGCTCGACCGCCCTGCCGGTGGCCCGCGATAGCGTGGAGGCATGTTCCACTCCTACGCGGCCATCGGCGACAGCTTCACCGAGGGCGTCGGCGACGAGTTGCCCGACGGCTCCGTGCGCGGCTGGGCCGACTTCGTGGCGATCGGGCTCGCCGCCGCGGCGCGCGAGCCCATCGGGTACGCCAACCTCGCGATCCGCGGCCGCAAGCTCGGCCCGATCATCGACGAGCAGCTCGCCCCCGCGATCGCGCTGCGGCCCGAGCTCCTGAGCTTCAACGGCGGCGGCAACGACATGCTGCGCCCCCGCATGGACGAGCAGGTCACGGCCTCGCGCTTCCGCGACGCGATCGAGCGCATCCGCGCCGAGGGCATCCACGTGCTCATGCTGAGCGGTGCGAACCCGACCGAACACCTTCCCATGGGCAAGGTGTTCGACGCCCGCGGTGCCCGCCTCACGGCGGCGCTCGTCGACCTCGCCGACCGCCCCGGCGTCACCTTCGTCGACAACTTCAACGACGTGGGCCTCCGCGACATCCGCTACTGGTCGCCCGACAAGCTGCACCTGAACGCCCTCGGACACGCTCGGGTCGCGAGCAACGTGCTGACGGGGCTCGGCGTGGCCGTGCCGGTCGAGTGGGGCGTCGAAGAGGTCGCCGCGGCGCCCGCGGGGCCGAGGAGCCGCAACACGGCCGCGTACTACCGCGAGTTCGTGCTGCCGTGGATCGGTCGGCGACTCACCGGCCGTTCGTCGGGCGACGGGCGCACGGCGAAGCGGCCGACGCTCGCCCCCGTTCCCGATGCCGCGGTCTGACGCCTGACCCGAACGCGCGGCTCGCCGCCTCAGGCGACGCCGAGCACGTCGGCGACGAACGCGCGCGTCCGACGCGCGAGCCCCTCGATGCGCTCGAGCTCGTGCGCACTCGGCAGCACCTCCGACGGGGCGGGCGGGCGGCCGAGTCGCACCGTCTCCTGACACGCGAGATCGGCGCAGATGTAGGTGCCGATGCTGTCGCCGCGCTCACCCGCCGCCCCGGCTCGTCGCGCCGAGAAGAGCTCGACCTGGTCGCCGGGCTGATGCGTGTGGCAGAGGTTGCAGATGGCCGCCCGATGATGCGAGCCGGTGCGGTCGGCTGCCCGGAGCACCACGCCGACCGGCATCCCCTCGAGTTCGGTGACGAGGTAGCCGCGCGACGGAATCCGCGGGTCGCGCCAGCCGAAGGCGTCGAGCGGCGCCCACTCGGTCACGAAGAAGCGCACGGGGAGCGCGAGCTGCTCGAGCTCCGAGGCGTTCGCATTGCCGAAGAGCGTGCGAACGGCCTTCTCGTCGAGCGGTTGCATGCCTCCCCCTCCGTGCGTGATCCGCCCAGTCTACGAATCCGCACGGTTCGCCGGCAGCTGCGCACCGGCATGCCGGGGGTCAGCTCGCCGGCTCCCCCGCCTCGGCGTTCGCGGCGGGCACGGCGTCGGCGGCGGCATCCGCCCGCTCGGGTGCAGGGTCGCGGCGACGGATGAGGAAGCCGAAGCCGAGCGCCACGAAGAACATCAGCACCCCGTAGACGGCAGCGGGCAGGCTCATCTCGACGCTGCCGATGACGGTCTGCGCAATGACGATCGCGAGGGTCGCGTTGTGGATGCCGATCTCGAACGAGCTCGCGATCGACTGGGCCGGGCCGACCCGCAGCAGGCGCGGCACGAGGTAGCCGACGCTGAGGCTCAGCACGCAGAAGAGCACCGTGATGGCGGCGAGGCTGCCGAAGTTCGCGAGCAGCAGCTCGAGGTTCGAGACGATCGCGCCTGCGATCACGATCACGAGGATGACGACCGAGGCGATGCGCACGGGCTTGTCCATGCGGTCGGCGAATGCCGGGCGCCACCAGCGGACGAGCATGCCGAGCACGACGGGCAGCAGCACGATCGCGAACACCTCGACCACCTTCGCGAGCTGCAGGCCGAGCCCGTCGTCGCCGGGCAGGAAGTAGGCGATCGCGAGGTTCGTGATGAGCGGGAGCGTGAAGACCGCGAGCACCGAGTTGATCGCCGTGAGCGAGATGTTCAGGGCGACGTCGCCGCGGAACAGGTGGCTGTAGAGGTTCGCCGTCGTGCCGCCGGGCGACGCGGCGAGCAGCATCATGCCGACCGCGAGCACGGGCGGCAGCTGGAACACGAGCACGAGGCCGAGGCAGAGCGCCGGCAGCACGAGCAGCTGGCAGACGAGGGCGATGATCACCGCCTTCGGATGCTTCGCCACGCGCGCGAAGTCGCCGGGGGTGAGTGAGAGTCCGAGCCCGAACATGATGATGCCGAGGGCGACGGGGAGTCCGATGGTGGTCAACGCTGATCCCATGCGCCAAGTGTGGACTACGACGGGTGGTCGTTGAGTATCGATTCGGTGACGGATGCAACGGCCTCACGGAGCGACGGCGAGCAGCACCCATTCGAGTTCGGCCGCGGTCGGGCTCCACGTCACCTGCACGAGATCGGTGTCGCGTGCGCCGCCCGGCCGGTGCACGCCGAGTTCGGCCATCGAGTACTGCACCGAGATGCCGTGCTCCGCGAACCGAGCGGTCGAAGCGCACTCCCCGCGCTCGACGGTGCCGGTGCCGAGCGGCACCACGGAGAGGCACACCCGGTCGTCCCCGTTCCTGAACGCCCAGAATCCGCGGCCGAAGAGTTCGCCGACGTTGCGTACGCTGTCGGCCTGCACGCCGAGCGCGACCGTCAGGCTCTCGTCGCTCGCACGCTGCGGGCGGTCGAACACCGCGAGGCCGACGGGCGTCTGCGCGAGGCCGATCGCAGCACCCGCACCGAGCCCGGCCGCCACCGCCAGCACGGCGAGGAACGCGGCCACGGTGGCGAGGCGGCCCGTCGGTCGCCGGCCGGGTGCCGGGTTCGCGGCAGCCGACCGCTCCGGCCCGTCGGTGTCAGGCAGGCCGGCGGATGCCTCGCCGCTCGCCTCGCCCGCAGGCGCCGTGCCGAGCGCCGCCCGTCGGCGCGCGAGCTCCTGCTCGACGGCGGCGAGTTCCGCCGAGGCATCCGATGCGTAGCCCTCGGGCGTGCCGTAGACGACCCGGCGCAGCGCGATCGCGCGAGCCTCGAGCTGCTCGTCGTCGTCGGCCATCTGCGCCCTCCGATGCCGACGTTAGCGAGCGCCGCGGGCATGCGGAAGCCCCCGCAGGGGTGGTCCCCGGCGAGGGCGGAGTCGGGTCTCAGACGAGGGCGAAGTCGGGGCGGGGGCGGTCGTCGACGCGCGGACACCAGCCGTCGGGCGAGTGGTCGTAGGCGTGGGCCGGGCCGTCGGCGATGAGCCGGGCGAGCGCGTCGAGGAAGCGGTCGACGTCGTCGGCCGAGCTGCCGGCGCCGAGGCTCGCGCGAAGGCCGTTCGACCGCGTGGCGGTGCGCTCGAAGAAGGGATGCGCGCAGAACCGGCCGGCACGCACCGAGATGCCGTGCTCGGCGCCGAGCGCCGCGGCGAGGAGGCCGACGGAGCCGCGCTCGAGTTCGATCGTCGCGATGCCGAGCCGGTCGCCGAGCCCGTCGAATCCGCTCAGCACGCGCACGCCCTGCTGCGCGGCGAGCCCCTCGTGCAGTCGGCGCGTGAGCGCCTGCTCATGGTCGCGCCGCGCATCGTCTCCGAGCCGCTCGAGCTCGGCGAGCGCGCGGGCGATGGCGACGGCGCCGACGACGTTGGGCGTGCCGGCCTCGTGCCGTTCGACGCCCTGCTTCCAGTCGACGCCGTCGACCCGCACGGCGTCGACGGCTCCGCCGCCGGCGAGGTAGGCGGGTGCGGCGTCGAGCCAGTCGGCCTGGCCGACGAGCGCTCCGGCGCCGAAGGGCGCGTAGGCCTTGTGCCCCGAGAAGGCGAGGTAGTCGATGCCCGAGGCCGTGACGTCGACCCGGCGGTGCGGCAGCAGCTGCGCGGCGTCGACGGCGATGCGCGCGCCACGGGCGTGCGCGATCTCGGCGAGCCGGTCGATCGGCAGCACCTCGCCGGTGACGTTCGACGCACCGGTCACCGACAGCAGCGCGGCGGGCGTGCGGGCGAGCTCGGCGTCGAGGGCGTCGAGGGTCGCGGCGATCGTCGACCGCCCCTCGACGACGCGACGCGAACGCCAGGGCAGCAGGTTGGCGTGGTGCTCGAGGTCGAGCACCACGGTGTCGCCCGGCACGGCACCGGCGAGCAGGTTCAGGGCGTCGGTGGTGTTGCGGGTGAAGACGACGAGGTCGTCGTCGCGCGCGCCGACGTGACGGGCCACCGAGAGTCGGGCGTCTTCGACGAGCGACGTCGACAACTGCGACGGATACCCCGAGCCGCGGTGCACGCTCGCGTAGTAGGGCAGCACGCGCGTCACCTGCTGCGCCACGACCTCGAACGCGGGAGCAGATGCCGCGACGTCGAGGTTGACGTGCCGCACGACGCCGCCGCCGAGTACGGGCACCTCGAGGCCCGCGTCGGCGAGCACCGCGAGGGGGCCGGGGCCGACGGGGCGAAGCGGGGCTGCGGCATCCGTCGCCGGAGTCGCCGGAGTCGCCGGGGCGCGGCGCACGGCCTCGCGCGTCGCGAACTGCTCGGTGACGGTCACGGATGCTCCTCGATTGCGGGTGTGGCGACGAGGCTACGGATCACGGGAATCGCCCTCAACCGGTCCCGCCGCGGAGGGTCACACCGCGACACATTGCGACACACTCGGCCGTGCACCGACGACGCCGACGCGATTCCGTCGAGCCGCCCTACTCGCCGGGCGGGTTCTCGGGCTCGCCGAGCGAGAGCATCAACCGGTTCGCCCAGTTGAAGAACGCCGCCGAGTGGATGACGTCCGAGACGGCCTGCTCGTCGAAGCCCGCCGCTCGCAGGGCCGAGAGGTGCCGCGATTCGAGTCGCGACGGCGTCGCCGCGAGCGCGACGGCCGCATCGATGACGGCGCGCCATGCGGTGTCCTGCGGGGCATCGACGCCGGCGTCGAGCAGTCGCTGCACGTCGTCGTGGCGCTTGGAGTGGTGGGTCGCGAAGCGCGCGTGCACCGAGGCGCAGAAGATGCAGCCGTTGAACCGGCTCGTCGCCGCCGCGGCGAGCTCGCGCTCGGCGCGCGGCAGTCCGTCCTTCGCGTTGTAGAAGATGTCCTTGTCGGCGAGCGTGCGCGCCTTCAGGATGTCGGGGTCGCGCACGAGCAGCCGGAAGTAGTCGCTCTTCGCTCTCGGCCGATCGACGAGTCCCTCGTACTGGCGCTCGGTGAGGCTCGCCTCGTCGGCGGGTTCGAGCCACGGCAGCCAGCCGAGTTCGGCCTGCGTGAAGGCCTGGGGCACGGATGCCTCGGGGTGCGCGATGATGCGCACGGGCGCGCCCGCCGCGGCATCCGTCGACGCTGCCGGTGCTCCGTCGGTGCGGTCGATCGTCTGTTCGGTCATGCTGCGTCCTCCGTGGCGAGCAGGCGGAGCCCGGCCGCGACGCGCAACTGGAACGCGAGGAACGACACGAGCTGGGAGAGGGTGACGATGCCGTCGGTCGACCAGCCGGCATCGCCGAGTGCGGCGAGGGCCGCGACCGACGACTCGCGCGGCCGGAACACGAGGAGATGGGCGTGCTCGAGCGACGCGGCGACCCGGGAGCCGAGGTCGTCGCGGGCGCGGTCGTCGACGGCGAAGCGGAGCCCGGCCGTGCTCTCGGCCGCGAGCGCACCCTCGGCCGGGTAGTCGCCGTAGGGGCCGGTCGTGCGGGCCGCCGCGGCGAGTTCGCCGACGGCGAGCGCGAGCGGTTCGCCGCCCGACTCGCGGGTGAGTGCCGCGTAGTGGTCGGTCGCGATCTCGTCGTCGTGCAGGATCGCGACGAACTGGGCGACGGCCGCGCGTTCGGCGAGCGTCGCGTGCGCCGGGTCGATGTTCGTGAAGAGGGCGTCGTAGCTCGCCTGCGCGTTGTCGCGCGTGACGGGCCGGTGCCTCCGGAGCGCGTCGACGGCGCCGCCGGGCGTCACCCCTGCTAGCCGGTCGATGATGTCGGTCATGTGGCGTTCCCGTTCCTTCGTGTTCGTGTCTGGCGGTGAGTGGGCGATTGGGGTGCGGATGAGACAGGCGGTCCGAGGCGGGGCCGGCGGCGCGGTCAGCGAGCGGATGCCGCGTGCGCGACGCCCGCGCCGGTGGGCGCGGCACTCCCCCACCCGAGCGCCGGGGCGACCTCGCGGGCGATCAGCTCGATCGAGCGCAGCACGAGCTCGTGGGGCGGATCGACGGAGTGCACCTGGAACGCCACCTCGCTCGCCTGCGCGGCGACGGTGTCGGCGGACAGCGACTCGATGACCTCGTCGACGGTGCCCACGTGCGTGTCGTACGAGGCGATGAGCTCGTCGAGCGAGTCGCCGAACGGCGGCTGCCCGGTGCGCGCGAACCCGGCGGCCGCCCGGCGCAGCCCGACTTCGGCGTGGCGACGCGCCTCCTCGCGGGAGTCGGCGACGAAGAGCGTGCGCGACGCGAGGATGCGCGGGGGCACGCCGTGCGGGAGCGACGCGAGGTACGCGTCGACGATCGGCTGCTGCAGCTCGGCGATCGACGCCCTCGGCGCATCCGCCGGCCTCGGTTGCGTGCGCGAGAGCATGAGCCCGTGGCCCGCGCGCCCAGCGCGCGTGCCGCCCGTCGCCGAGAAGGTCGCCTGCCAGACGTGGCCGAGCAGATCCCGGCCGGGCGGCTGCAGGCGGTTCGCATCGTCGCCGAGCGCACCACCGGCGAGTGCGGCCACGAGTTCGTCGACCTTCTCCGAGAACACCCGCGCGCGATCCTCCGACCGCTCGCCGAACGCGAGGAACGACGCGGGCGTCGAGCCCGAACCGAGGCCGAGTTCGGCGCGACCGCCCGACAGCAGGTCGAGCACGACCGCGTCCTCGGCGACCCGCACCGGGTCCTCGAGCGGCAGGGTCACGACGGCCGTGCCGAGCCTGATGCGCGAGGTCGACGCCGCCGCATGCGCGAGGAACACGAACGGCGACGGCAGCCCGCCCTCCGCAGCGTGGAAGTGGTGCTGGGCGACCCACGCCGAATCGAAGCCGTGGCGCTCCGCGGTGACGATCTGCTCGGTCGCGATGCGGTAGCGCTCGGCAGGGCCGGCGTCGTCGAGCAACCTGGTGAAGAATCCGATGCGGGTCATGCGAGGGCCTTTCCGGTGGATGCCGCCGACACTGCGGGGAGTGCGGCCGGCGCTGGTGGTGCTGCTCGTCGGGGAACCGCGTCGAGCAGCTCCCTCGTGTAGTCGTGCTGCGGGGCGCGGAAGACCTGCTCGGTCGCCCCGCTCTCGACGATGCGGCCGCGGCGCATGACCGAGACCGAGTGGCTGAGGCGCGCGACGATCGACAGGTCGTGCGAGATGAAGAGATAGCTGAGGCCGAGTTCGCCCTGGAGCTGCTCGAGCAGCTCGAGGATGCGGGCCTGCACGGTGACGTCGAGCGCGGACACGGCCTCGTCGAGGATGACGAGCTCGGGTTCGAGCGCGAGCGCGCGCGCGATCGCCACCCGCTGGCGCTGCCCGCCCGAGAGTTCGCCGGGTCGGTGCGAGGCGAGCTGCGCGGGCAGCGACACCCGATCGATGAGCTGCCGGGCGGATGCCGATCGCGAGCGCCGATCGCCGACGCCGAAGTTGCGCAGCGGCTCGGCGATGATCTCCTCGACCGACTGACGCGGGTCGAGCGAGGCGAACGGGTTCTGGTAGACGAGCTGCACGCGCCGGCGGAACGCGCGCCTGGCGGGCCCGGCGAGCGCCGTGACCGGTTCGCCGGCGAGCGAGACCTCGCCCGCATCGGGCGTCACGAAGCGGGCGATGATGCGCGCCGTCGTCGTCTTGCCCGAGCCCGACTCCCCCACGATGGCATGCGTGGTGCCGCGCAGCACGCTGAACGACACGTCGTCGACGGCGCGGAACGGCTCACGGCCGCGCCCGAGCGAGAACTCCTTCACGAGCCCGGATGCCTCGAGCACGAACGGGTTCTCGGCGGCGGCGACGCCCGGGTCGCGCAGGTAGAGCGGGGGCGTGGGGTGGCGGAACGCATGATCCGCGAGCCCCGGGGCATCCGCCAGCAATTGCCTCGTGTAGGCCTCGGCCGGCGCATCGAGCACCGCCTCGGTCCCGCCCTGCTCGACGATGCGTCCGTGCTGCATGACGACGACCCGCTCGGCGCGCTCGGCCGCGACACCGAGGTCGTGCGTGACGAGCAGCACCGCGGTGCCGTGCTCACGGCGCAGCTCGTCGATGAGATCGAGGATGCGCCGTTGCACGGTCACGTCGAGTGCGCTCGTGGGCTCGTCGGCGATCACGAGCTCGGGCTCGAGGGCGACGGCGTTCGCGATCAGCACGCGCTGCCGCATGCCGCCCGAGAGCTCGTGCGGGTACTGCTTCGCCCGCAGGGCGGGGTCGTCGAGGCCGACGCGCTCGAGCAGCTCGAGCACGCGGCGGCGCACGTCGCGGCGATCCCCCCGCCCGTGGATGCGGAAGGCGTCGGCCAGTTGCACGCCGATGGGGCGCACCGGGTTCAGCGACGACACCGGGTCCTGGGGGATGTAGCCGATGCGCGCACCGCGCACGCCCTGCAGGCGCGCGTCGTTCCATCGCGAGATGTCCGTGCCCGAGAGCCGGATCGCCCCGGACTCGATGCGCCCGCCGCCCGGCAGCAGGCCGAGCACGGCGCTCGACGTGGTCGTCTTGCCCGAACCCGATTCGCCCACGAGCGCGACGACCTCGCCGGGTTGCACGTCGAACGACACGTCGTGCACGACGCGACGCGGCCCGGCCGAGGTGCGGTAGGCGACGTCGAGGTGCTCGATCGCGAGCAGCGGTTCGGTCATCGGTTCCTCCCGAGGGCATGGCTGATGCGATTGGCCGAGAGCACGACGGCGACGACCACGAGCCCCGGCAGCACCGTGAGCCACCACGAGGTCGCCACGTAGTTGCGCCCCTCGGCGATCAGCAGACCCCACTCGGGCGTCGGCGGCGGAGCCCCGTAGCCGAGGAAGCCGAGGGTCGAGATCGCGAGGATCGCCGTGCCGAACTGGAGGGCGGCGAGCCCGATGACGGACGTCAACGAGTTCGGCAGCACGTGCCGGAACAGCACGGTGTGCAGCCGTGCCCCCGAGCCGAACGCCGCTTCGACGTAGTCGCTCTGCCGCACGCGGACCACTTCGGATCGGGAGAGTCGCGCGAACGCCGCGATCGAGCCGACGCCGACCGCGATCGCCGCGTTCACGGTGCCGAAGCCGAGCAGGATGATGATCGAGAGCGCGAGCAGCAGGCCGGGGATCGAGAGCAGCACGTCGACGATGCGCATGACGATCGCGTCGACCGCGCCGCCGAGCGAACCGGCGAGCACGCCGAGCAGGGTGCCGCCGACGAGCCCGACCGTGACGGCGACGAAGGCGCCCGAGAGCGAATGCACCGCGCCGTAGACGACCCTGGTGAAGAGGTCGCGTCCGAGCGCGTCGGTGCCGAAGACGTGCACGAGGCTCGGGCCCTGCAGCTTCTCGGCGGGCACGCCGCTGATCGGATCCTGCCCCGTGAAGAGCCACGGCACGATCGCCCACGCGATGACGACGGCGATGACGAGCCATGCGAGCACGAGCCCCGGTCGGATGCCGCGGAGCCGACGTGCGACCGCCGGTCGAGCAGCGCCCGATCCACTCGCCGATCCGCTCGCCGAATCCGATCCGCTCGCCGAGCCGCTCGTCGAGGCGAGCCTCGCGGCCACGTTCCCCTCGACCGGCTCGGGGATCGTGATGCTCGTGTCGGTTGCGCTCATGCCGCCACCGCCTTCCGCTTCAGTCTCGGGTCGAGCACCGGGTACACGAGGTCGACGGCGAGGTTCACGACGACGAACACGACCGCCGCGAGGATCACGATCGCCTGCAGCACCGCGACGTCCTGGTTCGCCACCGCCTGCTCGGTCAGCCGTCCGACGCCGGCCCGTCCGAAGACCGTCTCGGTGACGACGGCCCCGCCGATGAGCTCGCCGATCAGCACGCCCGCGATCGTGATCGTCGGCAGCAACGCGTTCCGTGCGACGTCCCGCCAGAGGACGCGCGCCGGGCCGGCGCCCTTCGCTCGCACGACGGCGACGAAGGGCGAGAGCTGCACGTCGTCGATCGCGCGGGCGAGCACCTGGGCGAGCGGTGCCGAGATCGGGATCGCGAGGGTCAGCACCGGCAGGATGAGGGCTTGCAGCGGATCCGCCCCGATCACCGGCACGAGCTTCAACTGGAACGAGAACACCTGGATCAGCACGATGCCGAGCCAGAACACCGGCACCGACACGAACACGCCGGGCATCGAGCGCAGGGCCTGGCGGAGCCATCCGAACGGCGCGAGCGTCGAGAGGAACGCGACCGCGACCGCGATGAGCACGGCGACGAGGAAGCCGAGCCCCGCGAGCGCGATCGTCTCGGGCAACGCGGCCCCGAGCAGCTCGTGCACGGGCGTGCCGTACTGCACCGAGTATCCGAAGTCGCCCACGAGGAATCCCGACACGGTGTGCAGGTACTGCTGCCAGGCCGGCACGTCGGCGCCGTAGCTCGACCGGATGTCGGCGATCTGCGCCGGCGACAGCCCGAGCTCGGGGCTCTCGAACTTGATCAGGATCGCATCGCCGGGCAGGGCCTGCAGCAGCACGAACGTCACCGTGAAGGCGAGTACGAGCACTACGAGCGCCTGCCCGACGCGACGTGCCAGGTAGGGCATGGCCTACTGCTTCTCGACCCAGGTGTCGTAGAACTGCGGGCGGGCGACGGCCTCGGTCGCGAACCCGTGCACGTACGGCGCGGCCCCGTACACCTGCGGCTCCTCGAAGAGCGGGATGACGTAGGCCTGCTCGGTGAGGTAGTCCTGCACGGCGGCCGAGGCCTCGTCGCGCGCGGCAGCGTCGGGCTCGGATGCCACGGCGGTCAGCAGTTCGTCGAGCTTCGCGTCGTTCGAGAGCAGGGTGTTGCGGTTCTTCGTGAAGTACTGGCTCTTGATCACGTCGTTGTCGGCGCGACCGACCATCGAGTGGTAGAGCGGGGTCTTCAGCGGGTCGAGGATGTCGGCTGCGTAGCTGCCGGCATCCGCCGCCTTGACGTTCAGTTCGACGCCGATCTTCGCGAGCTGCTGGCTGACGAGCTCGAGGGTCTGCTTCGAGAGCGGTTGCGGCTTCGCCTCGTACACGGTGAGCGAGAGCCGCTCGCCGTCCTTCTCGCGGATGCCGTCGGCGCCGACCTCCCAGCCGGCCTCGTCGAGCAGTTCCTCGGAGAGGTCGGGGTCGAAGGCGAGTTCCTTCGACTCGTCCGTGTAGCCCGCCGCGGTCGAGGCGAGCTGCGACGTCGCCACGGGATAGTTCTCGGTGAAGATCGTGTCGACGACCTCTTGCGCGTCGACGCCGTGCACGAGCGCCTGGCGCACGCGAACGTCGCTCAGCAGCGGGTTCGTGAACCGCAGGCCGATCGAGTTGTTGACGCCCCGGGTGGGCGCCGCGACGACCTCGAAGCCCGCGCCCGAGACCTGCGCCTCGTCGAACGCCTGCACGTAGCGGATCACGTCGGCCTGGCCGGCGAGGAGCGACCCGATGCGCACGCTGTCCTCGGGCGTCACGACGAGGTCGATCGCGTCGAGGTGGGCCCGACCCTGGTGCTCGAACGACGGCGGCGCCCAGTCGTAGTCCTCGCGGGCCTCGAGGTGCAGCGTCGTGCCGATCTCCTCGTCGGTGATGACGAACGGACCGGACCCGATGATCTCGGTCGACGAACCGGCGCCGAAGTCCTCGAGCTTGCGGTCGAGGGTCTCGGGCGAGAGGAGGCCCGAGTTGATCGTCGAGGTCGCCTGGAGGAAGCCCGGCGCCGGCGCCGAGAAGTGGAACGTCACCGTGTCGTCGTCGACGACCTCGCTCGAGGCGTAGTTGTTGATCGCCTCCGAGACGGTGAGGCCGAGCTCGGCGTCGCCGAGGCCGTAGGTGTCGAAGTTCTTCGCGACGGCCGCGGCGTCGACGACGGTGCCGTCGGAGAAGGTCGCGTCGTCCCGCAGCTCGAAGGTGTACTCCGTGGCATCCGCGTTCACCGTCCACTCGGTCGCGACCCACGGCTGGATCTCGAGCGACTCGGGGTCCTGCCAGGTGAGGCGGGCCGTGATGTTGTTCACGATGCCGCCGTTCGGGTAGAACCCGGCCTGCGGCGGGTAGAGCGTCGTGTGCGCCTGGTGCTCGAGGTAGGTGAGCGTGCCGCCCTCGACGGGGTCGCCGCCGGCGGCGGCCGGTGTCGTGCCGGAGGGGGTGGCGCACGAAGCGAGCAGCGTCGCCGCGGCGAGCGCGGCAGCGCCGGCGACGATGAGGCGACGGGTGCGTGGCGTGGGCATCTGGTGGTCTTCCTTCGATCGGGAACGGATCGTGCGAGCACCCCTGGTGGGGGTGTCCGGTTGAAGCTACGGATGTCTCCTGGCGCTCTCAACCGGGCTGCGACCCGCGCGGTCACGGGGTGAAACGACGCGCAACGCGGTGTCACCGGGCGTCACGTGCACGTTGTCGGGGCGCCCCAGACCGAGGTGGTCGCGCAGCGTCTCGCCCTCGTACTCGGTCGGAAGGACCCCGCGCCGCTGCAGCTCGGGCACGACCTGGAACGCGAACGCCTCGAACTGCTGCGGCTGCACGGCCGAGAGCACGTTGAACCCGTCGACGGCCCCGGAATCGCCCCACGCCTCGAACTCGGCGGCGATGTCGTCGGCCGTGCCGACGATCATCGAGGCGTTGACCGAGGCGGCGACGACGAGGTGCCGCAGGGTCGGCGGCCGCTCACCCGATGGGCTCCGCCCGGTGCGCTCGGCGACGATCTCGACGAGCTCCTGTCCGGCCGCGGTGAACTCGGCGACGAGTGCGGGCGTCACCGAGCGGTCGGGTGAGAGCCCCGCGAGGTCGACCCCCACGAGCTGGGAGAGCTGGGCGAGCGAACGGTTCGACGGGAACGCCGGGGGCGGCCCTCCGGGCCAGTCCTCGGCGATCTGCACGAGCTCGCTGAGCTCGTCGGCGATCGACTGCGCATGCTCGCGCGTCTCCCCCACGATCGGCAGCACGGGCGCGATGACCTTCAGCGTGCGGTCGTCGCGGCCCGACTCGAACGCGAGCGAGCGCAGCTCCTCGCGGATCGCGATCGCCTGCTCGCGGTCGCCGACGGCGACGAGCGCGAGGTCGGCGCTCTGCGCGGCGAACAGCCGGGATCGCGGAGAGGTGCCGGCGTGCACGATCGGCAGGTGACCCTGCACGGGCCGCGCGACGTTCAACGGGCCCGTCACGCTGAGGTGCTCGCCGTGGAAGTCGGTGGCGTGCAGCTTCTGCGGGTCGAGGTACACGCCGCTCGAGGCATCCGCGATGATCGCATCGTCTTCGAAGGAGTCCCAGAGTCGGCGGAGCACGATCTCGAACTCGACGGCGCGGTCGTAGCGCGACTCGTTGGCCGCGTGGAAGTCGAGACCGTGGTTGCCGGCGGCGCGCGGCTCGGCGCCCGTCACGAGGTTGAGTCCGGCCCGGCCACCCGAGAGCAGGTCGATCGACGCGGTCGATCGGGCGAGCGTGTACGGATCGGAGTAGCTCGTGTTCGCCGTCGCGATGAGCCCGATGCGACTCGTCACCCCGGCGAGGTAGGTGATCGCCGAGATCGGGTCGATGCGCGCCACGAGATACGGGTCGCGGAACTCGAGGTCGTGCCCGGTGGCGAGCCAGTCGCCGAAGAAGAGGTAGTCGAGCCGCGCCTCCTCTGCGACCTCGGCCGCGCGTCGCAGCACCGCCGCGTCGCCGCGCGGGTCGCGATGAGCCCCCGGATACCGCCAGCCGGACGGATAGGCGCCGATGGCCCTGACCATCGCGCCGATGATGAGTCGTGTCATGTTTCGACCTCCTGGCCTCGACGCTAGGGAGGCCGGGTGGATGCCGCGAGGGTCGCCGTCACACGTGTCAACGCGGGGTCACGCGGGGTCACGCGGCGTCACCGAGGGGCCGTCGCACGGGTCGATCTGAGCTCGTGCGATTTCGAGGAGATCTGCAATTCCGAGGGCGGGTCGGCGGCCGATCATCCTCGGGATTGCCGATCTCCTCGCACCACCAGCGGGTGAGCACAGCGGCCGCGGGCACCGCGAGCCCATGGCCGCCATACTTCCGGGCTCGGTCTCGCCGCCGCCGACGTCAGGCGGCGGCGCCGCGCACCCGCCGCGAGGCGTCGACGACGCGCAGCAGCGTCGCGAGTGCGGCCTGCAGCTCTGCCGTGCCGACCTCCGCACCGACGGCATCGGCCCAGGCGCGCTGGGCCGCACCGAGGCGTTCGACGGCCGCCCGCCCGTCGGCCGTGGGCCGCAGCAGTTTCGCGCGACGGTGCCGCGGGTTCTCGTCGTACTCCGCCCACCCCCGCTCCACGAGGAGATCAGCGGTGCGCTGCACGCTCTGCCGCGCGAGCCCGAGGCCGACCCGTCGGGCGATCTCGGCCACCGGGAGCCCCTCGCCGAGCGTCGCACCGAGCACCTGCCACTGCGCTGGGGTGAGCCCCTCGGGTCCCGCGATGTCGCGAGCCGCCTCGAGGAACTCGCCGTTCAGCTCGAACACCGGCAGCACGAGCTCGGTGAGGGCATCGCCCGCGACGGTGCGTCGGGTGGTCATTCGGCACCCACGAGCGCATCGAAGTATCGGCGCTCGCCGGTGGTGTAGAGGCCGTACCAGGCGTCGATGACCGACTGCGACATGGCGCCGAGCTCCTCGAAGATCGCCTTGGCGAACTCGAGCGGAGACGTCGCGCCCGCCGTGATCACCCCGCCGTCGACGACGGCGCGCTCATCGGAGTAGAGGCTCGCCCCGCCGTACTCGCCGGCCATGGCCAGGAAGTCGGGGGCGTTGCTGGTGTGCCGCCGCCCGTCGAGGAGGCCGGCCCGGGCGAGGCCGAGGGTGCCGCCGCAGATGCCGGCGATCGGGGTACCCGATGCGGCGAGACGGGAGGCGAGCGCGAGCACCTGCTCGTGCCCCTCGCCCCAGCTGTCGGCGCCCGGGAGGACGAGCATGGCGATGTCGTCGGGGTCGAGGCCGGCGAGCGCGATGTCGGGACGCACGTGGAGCCCGCCCATCGTGTCGACCTCGGCCGCGGTCTCGCCCGCGGTCACGAGCCGGATCGCACCGCCGGCCATGCCCAGCCCTGCGGTGAGGTAGCCGTACTCCCAGTCGGCCATGGTGTCCGTGGCGTAGAGCACGACGAGCTTCTCGTTCGATTCCTTGTTTGTCAGCATGCTGTCATTCTCCTCTCTTGACAGCATGCTGTCAAGAGAGCGAGTGGCGTGGGCCCGCGCGCTCTGCGCTGCGTACAATCAGAGCACTGCGCACCTCGCGCCCACCCACCCCCTGGAGGCCACTGCTTCGTGACGAGACCCGACCGCGATCGAACCCCTGACCGGCAGCAGCACGACGGACACGCGTTCGCGAGGAGGGAAGCGACGCCCGCCCCGCCGATGCGGCTCTCCGATGCGTCCGAACTCGTGCTCGTGGCATCCGCCGGTCGGGCGCTCCGCTTCGATCGCGACGACCTCGTGCTGCGCAAGGGCCAGTACGCCCTGCGGAACGGGCACATGACGCCGCAGGAGTCGATGGTCGAGGACCTGCTCGCACTCGGCGCCGCGCTCGACGACGCCGAGATCCCGTTCCTCCTCGTTCGCGGCAACGACGACCGCCCGATCATCGCCGTCGACCGCGCCGAGCGCAAGGCCGTGACCCGCGCCTTCGCCGAGGCGTTCGCCGACGAGCCGTTCTACGCCGCGACCCTCGCCCCGAAGCGCGCCGCGGAGACGCACCCCGTGCTCCTGGCCGACGGCCGGCTCTCCGCCGGACGGAAGCCGACCCTGCTGCGCGTCTACCGCCCCCGAGTCGAACCGATCGGACGCCTCCGCTACGGCAGCGAGACCGGCGTGCAGCTCGAGTTCTGGCGCTTCGGCGACGAGACGATCGAGGCGCCCGCCGAGAACGTGCTGATGCGCCGCACCCTCCAGCGCTCCGAGACGACCGACGACGTCGTGCACCTGCACGGGCGCGACTGGCCGACCCTCGAGCACATGTGGGAGCCGCTCGCGAGCGACGTCGACTTCGAGATCGACATGGTCTTCTCCTGGGTCGACGGCTCGAGCGAGGAGTTCATCCGCGAGCGGGCCAAGCGCATGCAGAACTACGTCGTCGGCGAGGGCGACGACTCCGAGGCCCGCTACCGGCAGATCGACGAGCTGAAGTACGCCCTGCGCTCGGTGCACCTCTTCGCGCCGTGGGTGCGCCGCATCTTCATCGCGACCGACTCGGGTGCGCCCGCCTGGCTCGCGAAGCACCCCAAGGTCACGATCGTGCCGAGCGAGGCGATGTTCGCCGACACCTCGGTGCTGCCGACGCACAACTCGCACGCCGTCGAGAGCCAGCTGCACCACATCGACGGCCTCGCCGAGCACTTCCTCTACTCCAACGACGACATGTTCTTCGGTCGCCCGCTGAGCCCGTCGCTGTTCTTCTCGCCCGGCGGCATCACGAAGTTCGTCGAGGCCGCGACCCGCATCGGCCTCGGGTCGACCCACCCCGGTCGGAGCGGCTTCGAGAACGCCGCTCGGGTCAACCGTGCGCTCCTGCGCGAACGGTTCGGCAAGGTCACGACCCGGCACCTCGAGCACTGCGCCGCTCCGCTGCGCAAAAGCGTCATGGCCGAGCTCGAAGGGGCGTTCCCCGAGGAGTTCCGGCGCACGGCGGCGAGCCGCTTCCGCTCGGCGACCGACATCTCGGTGACGAACTCGCTGTACCACTACTACTCGCTGCTCGCCGGGCACGCCGTCGCGCAGACCGATGCGCGCGTCAAGTACGTCGAGACGACGCTGCGCCAGGCCCTGCCCGCGATGAAGGAGCTCCTGAAGCACCGCGATCACGACATGTTCTGCCTGAACGACGGCAGCTTCCCCGAGATCTCGGTCGAGGAGCGCACGGCGGCCGTCATCGACTTCCTCGAGCGCTACTTCCCGTTCCCCGCCCCGTGGGAGAAGGCGGCGACGGATGCCTCGGAGCAGGCGGGCGCCGCGGCATCCGCTGCCCACGACCGCATCGCCTGAAGCAGCCGCCGCGGCTACTGCAGCGCGGAGGTGAGGCGCGCCACTCCGTCGAGGAACGTCGCCGACCCGGGCTCGCGATCCCACTCCTCGAGGGTGAGCTGGCGCCCCGCGTCGCGGTAGCCCTGCTCGACGGCGCGCATCTGCTCGACGAACGAACGACCGCGCACGAGCAGCGACACCTCGGAGTTCAGGCTGAACGAGCGGATGTCCATGTTGCTCGACCCGATCACGGCGACGTCGTCGTCGATCGAGAGGTGCTTGGAGTGCAGGATGTACGGCCCCGGATAGAGCCAGATCTTCACACCGGCCTGCAGCAGGTCGCGGTAGTACGACCGCTGCGCGTGCCAGACCGAGCCCTGGTCGCCGATCTCCGAGACGAAGAGCTGCACGTCGAGCCCGCGGTAGCAGGCCGAGGTGATCGCGTAGAGCATCGCCTCATCGGGCACGAAGTAGGGACTCGTGATGATGGCCTGTCGCTGCGCCGAGTTGATGAGGGTGAGGAAGAGCCGCAGGCCGTTCTCGGCGTCGTAGCCGGGGCCGCTCGGCACGACCTGGCAGACGAGCGCGTCGGATGCATCGTCGGCGGGCACGGCCGCGGCCGGCACGTTCTCCTCATCGCCGAGGATCTCGTCGGTCTCGAGGTACCAGTCCGACATGAACACGGTGTTGATCGCGGTCACGACCGGTCCGGTGACCCGGGTGACGAGCTCCTGCCACATGAGCCCGCGCTTGATGTTCTTCGGCGAGTTGTAGCTGCGGGCGATGAGGTTCTGCGACCCCATGAAGCCGACGAGCCCGTCGACGACGACGAGCTTGCGGTGGTTGCGCAGGTCGGGTCGCTGGTACTGGCCCTTGCGGAGGCGCACCGGCAGCATCGAGCTCCACTTCGCCCCGATGCGGTCGAGTTCGGCGTACGTCGCGTCGTGGTCCGCCGTGCGCTTGGTCGCCACCGCGTCGAGCAGCACGCGCACGGTGACCCCGCGCTGCACCGCACGCTCCATCGCCGCGAAGAACCCGCGCGTCGTGTCGTCGAACGAGACGATGTAGAACTCGACGTGCACGAACCGGGCTGCGGTGTCGATTTCGGCGGCCATCGCGTCGATCGAGGCCTGGTAGTCGCCGATGAGCTCGGCGGTGTTGCCGCCGACGGCGGGCAGGGCACCGAGCGTGCGGTTCTGCTCGGTGAGCGTGGCGAACCACTCCGGCCACGTCGCGCGGTCGGGGGTGAGGTCGACGCCCTCGGTCTTCGCGGCGATCATGGCGTTGATCTCGCGCTGCTTCTCCCGACGCCGCTTCGGCAGCTTCACGCTGCCGATCAGGAGGAAGAACAGGATGCCGACGAAGGGGATCAGGAAGATCGCGAGCAGCCACGCCATTGCGGCGGTCGGCTTGCGCCCCCGCGGCACGATGATCAGCGCGGCGATGCGGATGGCGAGGTCTGCCAGGATCAGCAGGCCTCCGATGATCGCGGCGAGCTCCGTGCTCATACGCCACCTCCCCAGGTCGTCTGCTCACCTCGCGCACGTGCAGGGCCGCTGCGTTCGGGAGAAGTCGTCTGAGTATGGCATTCCGCTCCGATCGCGCGGAAGGACGCGCGGAGGAACGGGAGGCCCGGTCGTCGGCGCGCGCGCTCGCGGCCGTCAGCCCGCGAGCACCGGGATCGGCATGGTGAACGGCGGGTCCTTCGGCACCGGAGCGGTCGCGGCATCCGCGATGCCGATGCCCGAGGCCGCGAGGCGCCGCGCGCTCTCCTCGGCGTCGATCCAGTCGAGCGCGGCATACGACCCGAGCGGCACGACCGAGTGCAGCACCGTGGTCGGATACACGTGCACGAGGTTGAAGGCGCGTGCGCCGTCGCGGCCGCGCGTGCCGCCGACGGGCACGTTGAGGTCTTGCGTGTAGCAACTGGCCGAGGCCACGGAGACGGGCACTCCCGCGAACGTCGCCGTCGAGGAGTAGTGCAGGTGACCGGCGATGATCGAGCGGATGTCGCTGCCCTCGACCACCTCGGCGAGCCCGCCCTGATCGCGCAGTTCGACGGCCGCCGCGAGGTCGAGCACGCTCGGCACCGGCGGGTGGTGCATGGCGAGGATCGTGCCGTGCGGCGCGGGAATCGAGAGCTCCTCGGCGAGCCAGTCGAGCTGCTCAGGCGCGACCTCGCCGTGGTGGTGCCCGGGCACGGTGGAGTCGAGCGTGATGATGCGCAGCCCGTTGACGTCGTCGACCCGGTCGACCGGGCGCACGCCGCCCTCGGCGCCGGCACCGCGCTCGCCGAGCAGCCCGCGACGGAACGCCGCCCGCTCGTCGTGGTTGCCCATGACCCAGATCACCTGGGCGCCGAGCCGATCGGCGACGGGGTCGACGATGCGACGGATGCGGTCGTACGCGTCGGGCTCCCCCTTGTCGGCGAGGTCACCGGTGAAGACGATCGCCTCGGGCCTGCCGCCGGATGCCTCGAACTCCTCGAAGAGCGCCTGCAGGTGCCGCTCGCTCGCGACCCGGTCGTAGAGCCTGCCGCCACCGGCGAGCACGTGGGTGTCGCTGATGTGGAGGAGGAAATGGTCCGGCCGGGGGTACTCGGCCGTACGGCTCGTCACGATTCATCCCATCGATCGGTGAAGACGCGCAACCTCGGGCGTCCTGGCATGGACACTAGCCGACCACGCCCGCCTGAACGGCGCATGAACGCGGCCTGTGCCGAAGCCCGGCACCGCCCGTTCGGCCTTCAGGACTCTCGGAGACCTCGTGGCTACGCTCGGAGGCATGTCAGACCCGCGCAGGACAGGGGGTTGCGGATGACACGAATCGCGCTGCCCGACGGCCGGCACTTCGCTGTCACCTGGTCGATCCCCGATGCCTTCGGCGGCATGACCGACGCGATGCTGCGGCGATCGGCGGCGTTCCACCGCGTCGACGGCGTCGACGTCGACGTGCTGACGTTCGACACCCGCCCCGACACCCCCGACGTCGAGCTGGCGCTGCGCGAGCGAGGAGCGCTCGCGCCCGGCGTGCGCATCACGAACCTCTACGACTGGCTCCGGCGGCATCCGCTGCCCGGCGGTTCGCTGCGCCTCGATCGCGACGCGTTCACTCCGCTCGCACCCGACGATGCGGGCGAGGTGCGGCAGCGGGGCGACCGCGTCATGAGCCGGTCACGGCTCGATGCCGACGGCAACGCCCTGCAGACCGACCACTACCGCGACGACGGCACGCTGCTCCTCTCCGACCGGCACGACACCTCCGAGCGCGGCGTGCTCGGCGGGCGATCGGTGGTGCTGTGCGACGGCGAGGGGCGACCCGTGCGTTCGTGGCGTCGCCTCTGGACCCTGTACCGGGCCTGGCTCGACGCGCTGACCGCCGGCGAGGCGAGCTTCATGATCGTCGACAGCAAGACGATGGCGCCGTTCATGCTCGAGTATCGGCGGGCGCACGTGGTGACCGCGCACGTCGTGCACGCCTCGCACCGCGCGACGGCCTCGGCGATGGCGAGCGATGCGCATCCGATCCGGCTGTCGCGTCGCGACGTGCTCGAGCGGCTCGACGACTTCGATGTCGTGGCCGTGCTCTCGCGGCGGCAGCGCGACGACCTCGAGCAGATCATCGGCCGGCACGACCACCTCGCCGTGATCCCGAACCCGAGGCCGCTCGCACCCGACGACGCCCCTGCGCGCGATTCGTCGCCACGAGACCCCGCCCGCGGCGTCGTGCTCGCCGCACTCACCCGGCGCAAGCGCGTCTCGCACGCGATCGCGGCCGTGCAGGCGGCCAACGCTCGAGCCGGCGTCGACGTGCGCCTCGACGTCTACGGCGACGGCGAGAGCCGCCCGGCGCTCCAACGCCGCATCACCGACCCCGCGGCGATCGAGCTCCACGGATTCGACCCCGACGCGCGCCGGCACCTCCCCGACGCGTCGTTCCTCCTGCTCACCTCGCACTCCGAGGGGTTCCCGCTCGTGCTCGTCGAGGCGATGGCCGCCGGCTGCCTGCCGATCGCCTACGACATCCCCTACGGCCCGGCCGACCTCATCCGCGACGGACGCAACGGCTTCCTCGTGCCGCCCGGTGACATCGACGCGCTCGCCGCTGCGATCGAGCGGCTGCAGCGGATGTCGCCGCGACGCGTCGCTCGCATGCGGGCCGCCGCCGTGCGTACCGCGAGCCGGTTCGACGAGGAGCGGGTGACGCGGATCTGGGCCCGAGAACTGCGCCATGCGGAGGTGCGCAAGGAGGTTCGGCGCACGGCGCGGTTCGGCCGGGCACGGGCCGCTGCATCGCGGCTGCCCCTCCCCCGGCCGGTGCGGACGGCCGGGGTGACCGTCGTCTCGGCGATCGACCGCGCCGCGCGACGCCTCGGGCGTGTGGGCTAGACTCTGCCGTCGGGCCTGCGAGCGAGAGGCCCCTGATGCGAGAGGCGGTGAGGGCGATGGCCGATCATAGTACCGACGCTGCCACCGCTGCTGCGTCGTCGCTCCGTTCCCGCCTGCGCTGAGCCCTGCTCGCCCACGCAGGAACCGCGTTCCGATCCGCACCGGCTGGCGGCGTCAACCGCTCACCTGCCGAACCCGGCGCGCTGCCGCGCGCCCTGCGAGAACGGATCGCTCATGTCACCACTGGTCGACAACGGCGTCTACGTCGACGGACGTCGCGTCGAGACGCCCACGAACCTCGACGACACCTACCGCCTCATGGACGACCATGACGGCCTCGCCTGGATCGGGCTCTACCGGCCGAGTCCGCGCGAAGTCGCCTCGGTCGCCCGCGAATTCGACCTGCATCCGCTCGCCGTCGAAGACGCGCTCACGGGCCACCAGCGGTCGAAGCTCGAACGCTACGGCGACACCCTCTTCGCCGTGCTGCGACCCGCGCGGTACCGCGACGAGCTCGAGACGGTCGAGTTCGGCGAACTCCACCTCTTCGTCGGCCCCGACTTCGTCGTCACCATCCGCCACGCCGAGTCGCCCGACCTCGCCGCCGTGCGCCGGCGCATGGAGTCGAGCCCCGAGCTGCTCGCGATGGGTCCGGAGGCCGTGCTCTACGCGATCCTCGACGAGGTCGTCGACGAGTACGAGCCGGTCGTCGCGGGTCTCGAGAACGACATCGACGAGATCGAGGACCAGCTCTTCGGCGACAGCGACGACGACGCACTCTCGCGGCGCATCTACGAGCTCTCGCGCGAGGTGATCAACTTCCAGCGCGCCGTGCAGCCGCTCGCGGCGATGCTCGAGTGGCTGCGCCGGGGCTCCGAGAAGTACCGGGTCGACGTCGAGCTGCAGCGCTCCCTCCGCGACGTGCTCGACCACGCCATCCGCATCAACGAGCGGGTCGGCTCGTTCCGCGCCATCCTCGACAACGCGCTCACGGTGCACTCGGCCCTCGTCGCGCGACGCCAGACCGACACGAGCCTGCGCCAGAACGACGAGATCAAGAAGATCTCGTCGTGGGCGGCGATCATCTTCGCTCCGACCCTCATCGGCACGGTCTACGGAATGAACTTCGACGTCATGCCCGAGACGCACTGGGAACTCGGGTATCCGGCCGCCCTCGCCGCGATGGTGCTGTTCGGCGTGGGGCTCTATGCGGTGTTCAAGTTCAAGAAGTGGTTGTGACGCCGCCGCGGCACCGACCCGTCACTTGGGCTTCTTCGGCCCTCTGCCCTGACCGGGGTGGTCGTCGTGCTCTTCGGGCGCGACCGTCGGCTCGGCCGGCTCGTCGTCGACCACGACCGGCGGCTCGATGACCTCCTCGGGTACCGGGGGCGGCGGCGCAACCGGCGTCGGAGGCGCTGAGGTCGGCAGCACCGGGCCGTACGGGCTGGGTGCTGCCGGCGACGTCGAGGTCGGTCGCGGCTCGTCGATCGACGTCGACGCCTCGTTTCCGGACGCACCGCCGGCGGGAGCCTGCATCATGGCGATGCCCGCTGCGCCCATGCCGACGACGGCGAGACCGGTGAGCGCGACCATCGCGCCGATTCGGTGACGGCTGAGCCAGGCGCTGGATGCCGCCAGGTACGGCAGCACGGGCTCGAGCATCGCGTCGGCGCGGGAGGCGGGTGCCGCTCGTCGTCCGCGAGGGCGTCGCGGAGCCTCATCCGGCCCGTCGTGTTCGGACACCGGCGCCCTCCTCTCCGTCGCGTCGAGGACGCGTCCGTCAACGACAGTACCCAACCCGCTGGTCTCGAATCGAGACGGGTCAGTCGTCGGCGACGGGCGAGACGACGACGCGCTCGGTGCCGACCAGCACGACCTGCACCGCGAACGCGAGCACGGCGCCGCCCGCATAGGCGAGCAGGTCGATCGGGTCGAATGCGCTGCCGAGCAGCAGGCGAGACGGCGGGAAGGCGTCGACGACGAGTTGCGGCAGTGCGGTCAGCTGCAGCAGCTCGACCGCCGTCGCGAACCCGAACGCCGCTGCCGCGCTGCCCGCCGCGCCGAGCCGCGGAAGGATCGCGCGCAGCAGGCAGGCGATGAAGACGATGTAGACCACGCTGCCGAGCACGTCGATGACGGGCGTGCGCTCGAGGAGCTGCAGGCCGAGACCGACAGCGAGGCCGACCGCCGCGGCCGATCCGCTCCGCACCCGGATTCCGCGCGAGTCGGTCGGCGGCGCCATCCGCGGATCAGCCCTTGTGACGCGGCTTCCGGAACGGCTTGCCGCCGTCGCCATCGCCGCCGCGGTCGCGGTCGCGGTCGCGGTCGTTCGACCGTCGCGCGGGGGCGCCGCGGTCGGGGCGCAGCTCGATGAGCCGGCCCGAGATGCGGGTGGCGTCGAGTCGTTCCAACGTCTCCTGCGGCAGGTTCGCCGGGAGCTCCACGAGCGAGAACTCCGGACGGATCTGGATGGAGCCGAAGTCCTCGCGGCTGAGGCCGCCCTCGTTCGCGAGTGCACCGACGATCTGGCGCGGCTCGACCTTGTGGCGCTTGCCGACCGCGATGCGGTACGTCGCCATGGGACCGCTGTTCGGGCGCTGGCGCCGCTCGGGGCGGTCACCCCGGTCCCCGCGATCGAAGCGGTCGCCGCGATCGCGGTCGCGACGGTCACCGCGCTCGGGCCGGTCGACGCGAGCCGGGCGATCCGACCACTCGCGCTCGGCGCGGCGGGGCGGCTCGGGCTCGAGGAGCAGCGGCGACTCGCCCTGCGCCACGACGGCGAGGGCGGCCGCGACATCCGCTTCGGGCACGTCGTGGTTGCGGACGTAGTGGGCGATGATGTCGCGGAACCCGTCGATGCGCTCGCTCTGGTCGAGTGCCGCCGTGATGCGGTCGTCGAAGCGCGCGAGGCGCGTGACGTTGACGTCGTCGACGCTCGGCAGCTGCATCTGCACGATCGGCTGGCGCGTGGCCTTCTCGATGCGGGCGAGGAGGCTGCGCTCGCGCGGCGTGACGAAGCTGATCGCGTCGCCCGTGCGACCGGCGCGACCCGTGCGGCCGATGCGGTGCACGTAGGGCTCGCTGTCGGTCGGGATGTCGAAGTTCACCACGTGGCTGATGCGCTCGACGTCGAGGCCTCGCGCCGCGACATCCGTGGCCACCAGGATGTCGAGCTTGCCCGACTTCAACTGGTTGACGGTGCGCTCGCGCTGCACCTGGGCGATGTCGCCGTTGATCGCGGCGGCCGAGTACCCGCGGGCGCGGAGCTTCTCGGCGAGTTCCTCGGTGACGCTCTTCGTGCGGACGAAGACGATCATGCCCTCGAAGTTCTCGACCTCGAGGATGCGGGTGAGCGCGTCGACCTTCTGCTGGTACGACACGATGAGGTAGCGCTGGCTGATGTTCGCCGAGGTCTGCGTCTTCGTCTTGACGGTGATCTCTTCGGGGTCGTGCAGGTACTGCTTCGACATGCGGCGGATCGCCGCGGGCATGGTCGCCGAGAACAGGGCGACCTGCTTGGTGTCGGGAGTGTCGGCGAGGATCGTCTCGACGTCTTCGGCGAAGCCCATCTTCAGCATCTCGTCGGCCTCGTCGAGCACGAGGTACTTGAGCTCCGAGAGGTCGAGGGTGCCCTTGTCGAGGTGGTCCATGATGCGACCCGGGGTGCCGACGACGATGTGCACGCCGCGGCGCAGCGCCGAGAGCTGCACGCCGTAGCCCTGACCGCCGTAGACGGGCAGGATGTGCACGCCCTTGAGGTGCGAGGCGTACTTCTCGAAGGCCTCGCAGACCTGCAGCGCGAGCTCGCGCGTCGGGGCGAGCACGAGGGCCTGCGGGGTCTTCTGGGAGAGGTCGAGGCGCGAGAGGATCGGCAGCGCGAACGCGGCCGTCTTGCCGGTACCGGTCTGGGCGAGTCCCACGACGTCGCGCCCGGCGAGGAGCGACGGAATCGTCGCGGCCTGGATGGCGGAAGGGGTCTCGTAGCCGACGTCGGCGAGGGCCTTCAGGACCGCGCCATCGAGTCCGAGGTCGGAGAATGTCGTCGCGGCGGGCTCTTCTGGAGCCTCCACCTCGACCGGAGCTTGGTCAGCAGTCACGCTTCAGGGTAGTCCGTGGAGCTGGGAGAACGCAGCTCGGGGGCTTCGGGCATCAATCGAACGACGCATTGGCGCCGGGTTCCGCTGGGCCTACGGTGGGAATCGACGGGGAGACCCGACGGGGGGACTTGAGATGAACAGCACTGCCACCGCGCCGGAAAGCACCGGCGCACGGCGATGGGTCGGACTCGGCGTACTCGCCGCAGCGCTCTCGATGATCGTGCTCGACGGCACGATCGTGGGCATCGCGCTGCCGACGATCATCACCGACCTGAAGCTCGACTTCAGCGAGGCGCAGTGGGTGAACGGCATCTACTCGGTGATCTTCGCCGCGCTGCTGCTCACCGCCGGGCGGCTCGGCGACCGCCTCGGCCGACGCCGCGCGATGGTGGCCGGCATCCTGGTGTTCCTGGCCGGCAGCCTGCTCGCGGCGCTCGCCACGGGCGGCACCTCGCTCATCCTCGCCCGCTTCGTGCAGGGCATCGGCGGCGCGTTCATCCTCCCGACGACGCTGTCGACGGTCAACGCCACGTTCCGCGGTCGCGACCGCGCGGTCGCGTTCGGCGTCTGGGGCGCCGTGATCTCGGGCGTCGCCGCACTCGGACCGCTGCTCGGCGGCTGGCTGACGCAGTCGTTCGGGTGGGAGTGGATCTTCCTCGTCAACCTCCCGTTCGGCGCGATCATCCTCGTCGCGACCTTCCTCACCGTGCCCGAGACGCGCGCCGTCATCACCTCGAAGGGCCTCGACGTCGACGGGCTGCTCCTCTCGGCGATCGGCTTCGGCGCGCTCGTGTTCGGCCTGATCGAGGGCGGCTCGCTCGGCTGGTGGGCGCCGAAGCAGCAGTTCGAGGTCTTCGGCTGGACCTGGCCGACCTCGTGGCCCATCTCCCCCGTGCCGGTGGCGATCGCGATCGGCCTCGTCGCCCTGGTGCTCTTCTTCTTCTGGGAGCGGCATCGCGCCAGAAACGGCCGGTCGGCGATCCTCGACGTGCACCTCTTCTCGGTGCCCACCTTCACGTGGGGCAACCTCGTCGCGATGTGCGTCGCGATCGGCGAGTTCGGCATCCTCTTCGTGCTCCCCCTGTTCATCGTGAACGCGCTCGGCCTGTCGACGCTCGCGGCCGGCTTCGTGCTCGCGGCCATGGGGCTCGGCGCGTTCGTCTCCGGCGCCATGGCCCGCCACGTCGCCGAGCGGTTCGGGGCGCCGACGGTCGTCGTGATCGGGCTCGTGCTCGAGGTCGCCGGCGCCGTCTTCGCCGCAGTGCTGCTGTCGTCGGAGATGAACGCCTGGCTGCTCGCCGCGGTGCTCGCCCTCTACGGCCTCGGCCTCGGCCTCGCCTCCGCCCAGCTCACGGGAACGGTGCTCGCCGACATCCCGCCCGAGGAGTCGGGCCAGGGCTCGGCGACCCAGAGCACCGGTCGGCAGGTCGGCTCCGCCCTCGGAACGGCGATCATCGGCGCCGTGCTCGCGGCAGGGCTCGCGGTCGCGCTTCCGGCTCAGGTCGACACCGTCGAGGGCGTGCCCGCCGCGGCATCCGAGCAGATCGTCTCCGCGACGGAGGAATCGGCCGGCGGCACGATCCCGCAGGTGCGCGCTGAGGGCACCGACGGCCAGCTCGGATCGGCCGGCCCCGCGGTCGCCGATGCACTGGCCGACGGCATGGCGGATGCCTCGCGCTGGGCGCTGCTCGCGGCCGCCGGGTTCCTCGTGCTCGGCGGGGCGTTCGCGCTGCGCCTCCGGGCGGTGGCGAAGCGGTCGAGCACGGCATCCGGAGGCGACTCCCAACCGGTTCGGGTCGATCCCGCGTCATGAATCCGGCCGCCCTGCATCTCTCAGGTGAAGGGGGGCCGAAACATGTGGGGCAGGCGCAAGCAGCAGGGTCCGGTCGAGCACGTCGAGTTCGTGACCTCGATCGACGGCGGCCGGACACCGGTGCGGTGCGGCTGCCCGCGCGATCTCGACCACGACCGGCCGACCTCGACGGCGCTCGCGGCATCCGGTACCGCCGTCGACGCGTACGCGTTCGCCGCCTGAGCTCGGGCTCAGACCTCCGGGCTGCAGCCGCCCGCCTCCGCTATCGTGTGCTCAGCGGCGCGCCGTGAGCGGGCAGCCGGGGGCACGCCACCAGTCAGGGGGTGCAGCGGAATGCTGCAGGCGATAGGGCACATCCTTCCGATCGCGTTGGCGGTCGCGCTCAGCTCGGTGCCGCTCATGGCGACGATCGTGATCCTGCTGTCGCCGAAGCGGGACTCCGCCGCACCCTTCCTGATCGGCTGGGTGCTCGGCATGGCGGTGCTGGTCGTCATCTGCACCGTCTCGGCGCAGGCCGTGCCGACCCCTCGTTCCGCGCGACAGCCCGATGTGGCGGTCGGCGTCGGCGAGATGCTCGTCGGCGGGGGGCTCATCGTCATCGGGATCATCTCGTGGCGGCGAGCCCGCAGGAACCCCGCCGAGAGCATGCCCGCCTGGCTCGGCAAGATGGAGTCGATCAGCCCCTGGAGCGCGTTCGGGCTCGGGGTGGCGCTGAACATCCGTCCCAAGGAGATCCTGCTCGCGCTCGCCGCGGGCCTGGCCATTCGCGGTGCCGGGCTCTCGGGCACCGAGGCGGCGATCGTGATCCTCGTCTACACGCTCATCGGCGCGTCGACCGTGGCGGTGCCCGTCATCGCGACGCTCATCGACGCGAAGGGCATGCAGCCGAGGCTCCTGAAGATGAAGGAGTGGCTCATCCGCAACAGCCGGGTGGTCACGTCGCTCATCCTGCTGATGGTCGGCGTGTTCATCATCGGCAGCGGCCTCGGGCGGCTGTGACACGGCACGACCGGCTCCGGTCGCCCAGCCATTGGCCGTGTCGGCGAGGAGATCGGAACGGACTGGCCATCGTGTCCATTCCCAGACGGTGCCGACCGCCCGTACGCTCGACAGCCCGTAGCAGAACAGGTCCCCATGTCCCACGCGATCACCGACGATCTCCCCGCCATCCTGACCGAGTGGGCCGACGAGTCCTGGGTGACGCCCGAGGGCAACATCGTGCTCGGCTACAACTGAGCGCAGACGAGCCGCGCTCGGGTCAGCCCGCGCCGAGCAGCCGTTCGACGAACCAGAAGAGTCCCACCACGGCGACGGCGAGCTGGATCCACACGGGGCCGGCCGGCAGTCGACGGCGGAGCAGCACGAGGAGCGGGAACGCCACCGCGATGATCAGGAGCTGCGTCAGCTCGATGCCGACGTTGAACACGAGCAGCGCGCCGAGCAGGCCCCACGAGAACGGTTCCTCGATGCCGAGCGCGCCCGCGAACCCGACGCCGTGCACGAGCCCGAATGCGAAGACGACTGCGACCCGGACCACGTCCTCTCGACTGAATCCGCGCGTCGGCACGAGCACGGCGGGCCGCACCGCCACGGGTGTGCGCTGCAGCAGCGCCGTTCCGCCCCGTGCCGAGGCGGGCGCGGCAGCGGATGCCTCGGCAGCACCGCTCCCGCTCGGAATCCGCCCCGTCGAGCCCGTCGGCCGCAACCACAGCATCGCCTGGCCCGGCTCGCGCCGAGACACCCAGACGTTCCAGAGCGCCACCGCGGCGATGGAGAAGGCGATGATCGGTTCGACGATCACTGCGGGAACGCTGACCAGGCCGAGCGCGGCGGCCACGAACGTCATCGAGTGGGCGACGGTGAACGCCGTCGCGACGATGACGATGTCTCGCAGGCGCCGCGCACCGGCGATGAGCGCCAGCAGGAACAGGAGGTGATCGGGGCCGAAGAGCAGGTGCTCCGCCCCGAGCACGAGGAACTCGCCCATCCGGGAGCCCCAGTCCTGGGACGTCGTCATCGTCGGGCTCTCGTCGGTGTCGAGGTTCGCGACGCCCGAGCCGGAACGGAGGTCGTAGCTCACGATGGTCGTCGTCATGCCGCCAGGCGCGGTGCCGGGGAACAGCTCCGTGCTGATCCGGTACACGGCAGGCGCAGCGCCGACCTCGGCCCGGCAGTCGGCGTCGATGACGAGCCGAGCATGCGGCACGCCGTCTCGCATGGTGATCGCGTACGGTTCGACGAGCGCGTTCGGGCATGATGCCGCCTCGGCCGGGGCGTTCGTCTCGCCCGGCTCCTCCGCCTCGCCCGCCTCGCCCGCCTCGACGGCGATCGAGTACCGCGGCAGGACGTAGCCGAGCACGGTGTCGGAGTGCCGATCGAGCACGGCGGTCGTGAGCTTCGACGGATCCCGACCCGAGGCCTGCACATCGGCGTAGGCATCGGCTTCGAACTCGGAGTCGTCCATCTCGCGCGCGCCGTCGGTCGCGAGCAGCACGTACTCCACCTCGAGCACGGTGCGCACGAGGCCGGGCTCGGGCTCGGTGACCGTCGCGAACACCGTCGCGGCGTAGCTGTGCGCGGCGGCGGGTGCGGCCGGCACGAGGAGGGCGAGGGCTGCGACCGCGAGCAGGAGCGCGCGCACGAGGCG
>NZ_JBHURI010000039.1:0-41760 GCF_042673425.1 Agromyces sp. NPDC056965
GGCTCACGTGAGCCGCGGCATCCGCGTGGCTGGTCGCCCGCGCCTACACTCCCCCGGTGCGGCGCCTCCTGATCACGACGAACGCGACCGCGACGCCGCCGACGAGCAGCATGCCCGCCGCGATCCAGACGAACGGTGCGCCGGCGAATCCGGTGCTCGCGATGGCGGCGCCGGGTTGCGGAACATGCACGGTGACGGTCGAGTCGTCGCACAGGATCGGCTCGGCCGGGTCTAGCAGGAACGCTCCCTCGGCCGCCGGGGCGGTCTGGTCGTCGGGCAGGTCGTTCCAGCAGATCTCACCGGTGTTGACGATGCTCGACCAGGTCGACGTCGGACTCAGCGTGACCGAGAGCACCACGTCGGGCGCATCCGGCCGCGTGCCGCCGATCTGACCGTTCAGGACGCAGTGCAGGGTGCCGCCGTAGCCGCCGGCGTCCTTGCCCGTCACCTCGCAGTCGTCCCAGCGCGGGAACGCCGGAGCGGGCGGCGTCGTGATCGAGTTCACCTTGAGGTGGCCCGGGATCTCGTCGAAGAGCTCCATCGCCCTCGTCGCGCCGAGGCCCGGGTTCGTGATCGACAGCGTGTAGTCGAACGTTCCGCCGGGCATCACCGAGGTGACGCTCGAGGTCTTCTCGATCAGCGGCCCCGCCTCGCGGGTCACTGCGCAGGCGGGTGTCGCCTGCGGGTAGACCGCGAGCACCGACTGACTCGGGTTGATCTCGAAGGTGATCGTCATCGGGTGCAGCTGGTCGGCGAACGCGTAGCTCGGAAGCGACGAGTCCTTCACCATGTTCTCCCACGAGTCCACGATCGTGCCCTGGCCGACGACGTCTCCCGGCTCGGCGAGGCGCCATCCGGGCCAGCCGATCGAGATCCCCTCGGCGTTGACCTCGCCGTACGGCCACAGCAGCCGGCCGTTGCGCTCGGCCCACGGGATCGTCTGCACGATCGGCACGGCGTCGGGGTAGAACGCCGGGTCGGGCGTCCAGGTGACGGTGATGTCCGAGGGAGTCACCGGTCCGGCCGTCATGACGTTGTGGTACAGCCACGGCACATCGTTGATGCACTGGACGTACGCGTTCGCCTGCATGGCCTTCGTGGGCACCGTGGTGTCGTCGCAGTCGTTGCCGGGGTTCTCGTCGCTGATCGGCGACGACGGCTGGTCGGTCGTCGTGAGCGCGACGCCGACGGGCTCGACGATCGAGACGCACGCCTCGTTCACGACCGGCTCGGCCGGCACCGGCTCGGGCGGCACCTCGGGGTTCTCGGGCAACGGTCCGATCGGCTCGCCGAGGAAGCGCACCTGGAACCGGAACTCCGTGACGGATCCGGCGGCGTAGACGCCGGAGTGCTCAGCCGTGAACTGGTTGCCGACGAAGCCGGCCGTCCACAGACCCGGAGGGGTGATCGTGATTCCGCTGATCACCTCGAGCGTGTCGGGCAGGAGATCGGTCACCATGGCGCCGGGAACGTCCGGCCCGTGGTTGGTCACCGTCAGGGTGAACCAGAACTCGGATGCCTCTGGGTCGGTGTTGTCGATCGCCTCGACGCCTTCGGGAAGCTCGTAGTCCTTCACGATGCCGAGGTCGACCGGCGCCAACGTGTTGAGCACCCAGCAGTGCGTGGTGCTCTCCTTCGCGACGGTCGCCGTGAAGGTGCGCGCATTCGTGTCGAAGGGGACGTCGACCGCGCCGCCGAAGTCGGCACTCGTGCCGCAACGGGCCCCCATGAGCATGCTGCCGCCGCTCGCCGTTTCGGTGAAGACGACATCTCGAGCAGGCGGGTTCGGCCCTGCCGCGAAGCCCGTCACCTCGTAGGGATCGGTCTGGCTGGTCGCGTCTGTGGCGTCGGAGGTCGGATCGACATTCGACGTCGCCGTCGAGTACTCCCAGCCGGCCCCTCCGGCGACACCGGGGAATGCCGCGCCGACCTGCTTGTGGATGATGACGTTTCCGCCGCAGAGCGCCTTCGCGACGAGCTGCAGGTCATCGGCGAGGCTCGCGTAGTCGTCGGTCGTCATGTAGTCGGCAGTCGAGATGTTCGAGCCGTCGAACTCGGTGCCGCCCGAGATCGCCTCGATCGGTCCGAGCGAGACGTTCGGGCCGACCGCCACCACGAAGACGTGCGAGGGGTCGCCCTTGATCGAATTGGCCTGCGCGATCGCCGGGTTCACGGCCTCAGGCGATCCGTCGGAGAACTCTCCACCGTTGGCGGGGTCGACCGTGTTCGGGTTGCCGTCGGTGATCACGATGGTGAGTTCGACGGGCGAGTCGCTGAAGCCGCCGAACGAGCCGAGGCCGACCTCGAGTCCACGCTTCCAGTTCGTCCAGCCGTCGGAGGCGAGGCCGCTGTATGAGCCTTGGATCGCCCCGAGGTTGGCACTCGTGAGGTCGATCGCCGACTGCAGGAGCGCCGCGTCCTGGTCGAACGAGGTCACCGAGACCTGCGAGCCGGTGTCCTTCAGCGCGTCGGTGAACGCGTCCGCGGCATCCTTCAGGTTCTCCATACCCGTGTCGCCGATGGAACCGGACTTGTCGAGGATGAGCGCGAAGTCGAGCCCGCAGACATCCGGAAGATCGGGGTTCGGATCGGAGGGATCATAGGGATCGTCGCCGCTGGTCGACATCAGGCTGCGGAGCCCGGCCTGCTGTTCGGCCAGGCATGCGTCGCGCGCGCTGCGGTCGTCGTTGCCGATCGGGATCGCCATGCAGTCGACGGGCGCGGGCGCGGCGATCTGCTGCTCTGCGGCATCGCCGGCCGGAGGCACCGCTTCCTCGGCCGGGGGCGCTGCCTCTTCGGCGGGAGGCTCGACCTCCTCGGCCGGAGGCGCCGGCTCCTCGGCGGGCGGTGCTGCCTCCTCGGCCGGCGGCTCGACCGCTTCTGCGGGAGGAGCCTCCTCGGCGGGCGGCACCGGCGCCTCCGTCGCGGCCGGCTCCTCCGCCTGGGTCGCCTCGTCCGACGCTGCGGGCGGGGTCGCCAGCTCGTCGGCGGCGGCGAGCGTCGGGCCGCCGAACAGGATCAGCGCACCGACCGTGACCGCGGCGAGCAGCGCTCGGATCGGCGAGGGTGGCGGGGGTGCGGATTCATCGGAACGGGCGGCGGATCGAGTGCGCAGTCTGCGATGCATGACGAACTCCACGTTCGGGTGCTGAGAGGCCGGCTCGGGCGAATTCTCGGGTCAGCGGCACCAGTCTCCTCGCACATTTCCGCAGAATTCAAGGATTTCTCATCTCTTGGTGTCCCCCAGTTCGCGGGGTACGAAATCGGAGTCGATGGAGCGATCTGCCCGTCGGGGTGCGTCGTCCGGGTGAGGCTCCGACCGGCCGGCAGCCCCGCCCTCGCTAGGGTTGGAGCGTGAGCGAGCGCGGGTCGGGAGCCCCCCACCACGGGGAGACGTTCGACGAACGCGCCGGTCGGGATCCGCTGGGCCTCGACGACCACTCCCCCTCGGCGAAGGAGCGGTTCGACGCGATGAGCCAGCCGATCCGCGACCGGTTCGAAGAACCGATCAGCAAGGTCAGCACGCTGACGCAGAAGACGCTCGCCCTGTTCCCGGTGCGCGTCTGGCGGCACTTCCTCGACCGCAACGGCTTCATCCTCTCGTCGGGCATGAGCTACCAGGCGCTCTTCGCGATCTTCGCCGCCGTCTACGTCGCCTTCGCGGTCTTCGGCATCTGGCTCACGAGCAACGATGAGACCCTGAACGCCTTCATCGCGCTGCTCAACACCTACGCCCCGGGCCTGATCGGCGACAACGGCGTCATCCCGACGGAAGAGCTCACGCAGATCGCCGCCTCCAGCACGAGCCTCTTCGGCTGGACCGGCGCCGTCGCCCTGGCCGGCTTCATCTGGACCGCGATCGGGTGGATCACGTACTCCCGCATGGCGGTGCGCAGCATCTTCGGACTTCCGAAGGACCGCCGCGCCTACGTCTTCCTCAAGGCGCGCGACTTCCTCGCCGGGTTCGGCTTCGGCGCGATCCTGCTCCTCGCCACGGTCGTCTCCGTCGCGACCACCTCGTTCCTCGGCTGGCTGTCGCAACTGCTCGGACTCTCGGACGACTCTGGCTGGTACGGATTCCTCGTGCAGGGCGGCTCGCTGATCGTGGTCTTCGCGATCGACACATTCGCGCTCGCCGTGATGTTCCGCTTCCTGTCGGGTGCCGCGATGCCCTGGCATCGCATGTGGGTCGGCTCGCTGCTCGGCTCCGCCGCGCTCTCGGTACTCCAGATCGTCGGCGGCGCCCTGCTCTCGCGCTCCGGCACGAACCCGTTGCTCGCGACCTTCACCGTGTTCATCGCCCTGCTGCTGTGGTTCCGGCTCACGAGCATCGTGATCCTGGTCGCCGCGAGCTGGATCGCCGTCGAGGCATCCGACGCGCACGAATCGCTGCGCATGGTCACGCCCGAGCAGCTCGCGGCCGAACAGCTCGAGCTCGAGCAGCGCGCGCTCGTGACGGCGGCGCAGGTCCGGGTCCGCGAGGCGCGCACGGCGCTCGAGGCGGCCAGATGGTTCGAGCGGATCCCGGCTCGGCGCCGACTCGAGAAGGCGGAGCAGCAGCTCGCGGATCTCGAGGCGTCGGCGCCTCCCGCCGAGCGGCGAAGCGAGGTCGGGGGCCTCCCGTAGGATCGATCCATGCCCTCAGCGAAGCCCCTCCGTCTGGCCAGCGTCAACGTCAACGGAGTGCGCGCAGCATTCCGCAAGGGCATGGGCGAATGGCTCGCCGGGCGAGACGTCGACATCCTCGCGATGCAAGAGGTGCGCGCCTCCACCGAAGACCTGCAGGGACTCCTCGGCGACGAGTGGGACATCCTGCACGACCCGGCGACCGCCAAGGGCCGCGCGGGGGTCGCGATCGCGAGCCGCAACCGTGCGAGCATCCACCGGGTCGAGCTCGGCGCGACCGATTTCGACAGCGCGGGCCGCTGGCTGGAGGCCGACTACGAGGTCGGCGACCGCATCGTCACCGTCGTGTCGGCGTACGTGCACTCCGGCGTGGTCGACACCCCGAAGCAGGTCGAGAAGTACAAGTTCCTCGACGCGATGGTCGAGCGGATGCCGCGGCTCGCCGAGCATTCGGAGCTCGCGGTGATCGTCGGCGACCTCAACGTCGGCCACCGCACCCTCGACATCAAGAACTGGAAGGGCAACGTGAAGCGCGCCGGCTTCCTGCCCGAAGAACGCGCCTACTTCGACCGCTTCGTCGGCGCCGAGGGCGACGACGACTACAACGCGGGCGCCGGTCTCGGCTGGATCGACCTCGGCCGCCGCTTCGCCGGCGAGGTCGACGGCCCGTACACGTGGTGGTCGCAGCGCGGCAAGGCCTTCGACACCGACACCGGCTGGCGCATCGACTACCAGCTCGCGACTCCCGCACTCGCCGAGAGCGCCGTCTCGTACGTGATCGATCGGGCCGACTCGTGGGACACGCGATGGTCCGACCACGCTCCCGTGGTCGTCGACTACGCCATCTGACCCGCCGCACCGCGGCCGCACACTTCGAAGGAACTCCCCATGACGCAGAAGCCCCGCCTCTATTCGGGCATGCAGCCCTCCGCCGACTCGCTCCACGCCGGCAACTACATCGGCGCCCTCCTCCAGTGGAAGGAGCTGCAGTCCACGCACGACGCCTTCTTCTCGGTCGTCGACATGCACGCCATCACGGTCGCCCAAGACCCCGCCGAACTTCGCGAGAAGACCCGCCGCACGGCCGCCCAGTACATCGCCGCCGGCATCGACCCCTCGAACTCGACGCTCTACGTGCAGTCGCACGTTCCGGCGCACGCCGAGCTCGCGTGGGTGCTGAACACCATCACGGGCTTCGGCGAGGCCGGACGCATGACGCAGTTCAAGGACAAGTCGCAGAAGCAGGGCGCCGACGCCACGAGCGTCGGACTCTTCGCGTACCCCGTGCTCATGGCCGCCGACATCCTGCTGTACCAGACCGAGGTCGTGCCCGTCGGCGACGACCAGAAGCAGCACGTCGAGCTGACCCGCGACCTCGCCGCGAGGTTCAATGCACGGTTCGGCGCCGACACCTTCGTGCTGCCCGAGCCCGTCATCCAGCGCGAGACGGCTCGCATCTACGACCTGCAGAACCCCACGTCGAAGATGTCGAAGTCCGGTGAGACCCCGGCCGGCATCCTGTGGCTGCTCGACGAGCCCGCGGTCACCGCGAAGAAGATCATGCGCGCCGTGACCGACACCGACGGCGAGGTGCGCTTCGACCGCGAGCACAAGCCGGGCGTCTCGAACCTGCTCACGATCTTCTCCGTGCTCTCGGGCCGCACCGTCGTCGACATCGAACAGGAGTTCGCGGGTCGCGGCTACGGCGACTTCAAGAAGGCGCTCGCCGAGGTGGTCGTCGGCGTGTTCGAACCGATCCGCTCACGGGCCCTCGAACTGCTCGACGACCCGGCCGAACTCGACCGCCTGCTCGGCGTCAACGCCGACCGGGCGAGCGAGGTCGCCGAGGCCACGCTCGCAACGGTCTACGACCGCGTCGGCTTCCTCCGGCGCGCGCGCTGACCATGCAGCCCGTCGTGCTCCGCAGCGAACGGCTCGTGCTCGACCTCCCAGTCGAGACCGACACCGAGCTCGTGGCGCACTACTGCGCCGACCCCCTGTTCCTCAAGTACCTCACGACACCGTGGCCGTACACCGTCGAGCACGCACGATCATTCCTCACGGAGTATGTACCGGTGGCATGGGCGTCCGGCGACGAACTGACGTGGGCCATCCGGCGCGCCGACGGCGCACCGCTGCTCGGCGTCGTCGGCCTCCGGCGGAACCACGAGATCGGCTACTGGCTCGGCGCAGAGCACCGCGGCGATGCCCTCATGGCCGAGGCCGTGAACGCCGTCTGCGACTGGGCGTTCGGCAGCGCGATCGCCGGCGACGGGCCGATGCTCTGGCGGGCGAACGAGGGCAATCTCGCCTCGGCGCATGTCGCGCGTGCCGCAGGATTCCGGCGCACGACCCCGAAGATCGCGACGGTGCCCGGGCGCGACGGGAGCCCGCTCGCCGCGTGGCACGCCGAGCGCCGCGCCGAGATCGATCCCGGCGCGTTCACCTCGTGGGAGTCGATCCTCGGGGACGCGACATGAGCGACGCTGCGGGCTCGCTCAGCACCGCACCGGTCGTGCTCTTCGATCTCGACGACACGCTCATGGCCCACCGTGCGGCGGTGCGCGCCGGCATCGCGCTGCACATGCAGGAGTTGGCATACGAGGGCGAGAGCGCCGCGGCATCCGACCTCTGGCACGACCTCGAAGAGGAGCACTACCACTCCTATCTCGCGGGCCGGCTGACGTTCGAGGGGCAGCGCAGGGCGCGTGCACGAGACTTCGCCGTCGCCCACGGCGACGAGCTCGACGACCTCGCGGCGGGCGCCTGGTTCGATCGCTACTTCGAGCGCTACCGCGAATCGTGGGCGCTGCACGACGACGCGCTCCCGGCGCTCGATGCGCTCGCCCGGGCGCTTCCCGGTGCCCGGTTCGGCATCATCACCAATGGCGAACTCGACTTCCAGCTCGCCAAGCTCGAGCGGCTCGGCATCGGCGACCGATTCGAGCACGTCATCGCGTCGGGCGACGTCGGCGTGACGAAGCCCGATGCCGAGATCTTCCGCATCGCGCTCGAGCGATTCGGCGTGGAGGCGCCCGCCGGCCGGGCCGCGTACATCGGCGATCGTCTCGAGACCGACGCCGTCGGCGCCGCCGAGGCCGGACTCATCGGCGTCTGGCTGAATCGCACCGGCGATGCGCAGACGCCGAGCGCCGCGGCATCCGGGGTGCTCGAGATCGCGTCGCTCGCCCAGCTGCCGGCCCTGCTCGAGCCGCTCCTCGCCGACTGACCGCGGCCGCCTCGTCGAGGCTGCCCCGATGCTGCGGGATCGGGGACCTGAACAGCGGACATGAGAAGAGCCGGGCGCACCCCCATGCGCCCGGCCCCGCTCGTCAACCGTACTTCGGCACGGTCGATCGAACCGTCATCACGTCACCGTGTGTCTGCGCGCTCCCAGCTCGCAGACGCACGGCCGACGATCAGACGACGTCTTCGTCGACCCAGTCGAGGGTCTTCGAGACGGCCTTCTTCCAGTTGCGGTCGAGGCGTGCACGCTCGGCCTCGTCCATCGACGGAGTCCAGCGCTTGTCCTCCTGCCAGTTGGCGCGCAGCTCGTCGAGGCTCGACCAGAAGCCGACCGCGAGGCCGGCGGCGTAGGCCGCGCCGAGCGCGGTGGTCTCCGCGACGACGGGACGCACCACCGGCACCCCGAGGATGTCGGCCTGGAACTGCAGCAGCGTGTCGTTGGCGGTGGCGCCGCCGTCGACGCGGAGCTCGGTGAGATCCACCCCGGCGTCGGCGTTCACGGCCTCGATGACGTCGCGCGTCTGGAAGGCGATGGCTTCGAGGGCCGCGCGGGCGATGTGGCCCTTGTTCACGTAGCGCGTGAGGCCGACGAGCGCGCCGCGGGCGTCGGGACGCCAGTACGGTGCGAACAGGCCCGAGAACGCGGGCACGAAGTACGCACCGCCGTTGTCCTCCACCGACTTGGCGAGCTCTTCGACCTCGGCGGCCGAGGAGATGAGGCCGAGGTTGTCGCGGAGCCACTGGATGAGTGAACCGGTGACCGCGATCGAGCCCTCGAGCGCGTAGTGCACGGGCTCGTCGCCGAGCTTGAAGCCGACGGTCGTGAGCAGTCCGTTCTTCGAATGGACGATCTCCTCGCCCGTGTTGAAGATCAGGAAGTTGCCCGTGCCGTAGGTGTTCTTCGCCTCGCCGGTCTCGAACGCCGCCTGGCCGAAGGTCGCGGCCTGCTGGTCGCCGAGGATGCCCGAGATGGGGGTCCCGCGAAGCAGCGAGTGCTCGTTCGCGATGCCGTAGACCTCGGAGGAGGACTTGATCTCGGGGAGCATCGACTTCGGCACGCCGAACGCGGCGAGGATGTCGTCGTCCCAGGCGAGGGTCTCGAGGTCCATGAACATCGTGCGCGAGGCGTTCGTGACGTCGGTCGCGTGCACGCCGCCGTCGACGCCGCCCGTGAGGTTCCACAGCACCCAGGTGTCGGTCGTGCCGAACAACAGGTCGCCGGCCTCGGCCTTCTCGCGCGCACCGGGCACGTTCTCGAGGATCCAGACGATCTTCGTGCCCGAGAAGTAGGTCGCCAGCGGCAGGCCGACCTGCTGCTTGAACCGCTCCACGCCGCCGTCGGCCGCGAGCCGGTCGACGATCGACTGCGTGCGGGTGTCCTGCCACACGATCGCGTTGTACACCGGCTCACCGGTGGTCTTGTCCCACACCACCGCGGTCTCGCGCTGGTTCGTGATGCCCACGGCGGCGATGTCGTGCCGGGTCAGGTTGACCTTGCCGAGGGCCTGGCCGATCACCTCGCCGGTGTTGCGCCAGATCTCGGCGGGGTCGTGCTCGACCCAGCCGGCCTTCGGGAAGATCTGCTCGTGCTCGAGCTGCCCGGTCGAGATGATCGATCCGGCCTTGTCGAAGATGATCGCGCGCGACGAGGTCGTGCCCTGGTCGATCGCGAGAATGTAGTCGGCCATCTGAGAACTCCGTTGCTGTCAGTGAAACGAATGGGTGAGGTGGTGGTGAGGGTCAGCCGAGCAGCGGGAGCAGCGGGATCGCCGCCCAGCCAGCCGCGACGCCGCCGAGCAGCGGTCCGACGACCGGCACCCACGAGTACGACCAGTCGCTGCCGCCCTTGCCGTGGATCGGCAGGATGGCGTGCGCGATGCGCGGGCCGAGGTCGCGGGCCGGGTTGATCGCGTAGCCGGTCGGGCCGCCGAGCGAGGCGCCGATGCCGATCACGAGCAGCGCGACGGGCAGCGCACCGAGCGCCGCGAGTCCGCCGTCGCCCTGGCGTCCACCGCCGAAGCCGATCACGACGAAGACGAGCACGAACGTGGCGATGAATTCGGTCACGAGGTTCCAGCCGTACGAGCGGATCGCGGGGCCGGTCGAGAAGACGCCGAGCTTGTTGCCGGCCTCGGGCTCGGCGTCGAAGTGCTGCTTGTAGGCGAGCCAGCAGGCGACCGCGCCGAGGAAGGCACCGATCATCTGGGCGCCGATGTACGTCAGCACCGACACGACGCCGACGGGCACCTCGATGCCCGCTGCGGCGTTGCCGAACTCGGTCGCGCCGTTCGCGACGAGGCCGACCGTGACGGCCGGGTTCAAGTGCGCACCCGAGGCGTACGACACGATGACGCCGGCGAAGACCGCGAGGCCCCAGCCGAAGTTGATCATGAGCGTGCCGCCGCCGAAGCCCTTCGTCTTGGCGAGGATGACGTTCGCGACGACGCCGCAGCCGAGGAGCACGAGCATCGCCGTACCGACGAGTTCGGACAGGAAGACGATTCCGAGATTGTCCACGTTGACCTTCTTTCTTGAGGTGTGGTGCCCGCCGCCATGTCGACCGTCGACCGGGAGGCTCCGTCGAAGCTATCGGGCGTTCCAGCCCGAATCGTGCGGATTCCGGTGCACATCCGTGCAGATTGCGCGCGACTCAGACGAGGGTGGCGGATGCCTCCAGCTCGACGCCGTGACGCTCGGCGAGCAGCTCCCTCGTGGTCGCCATCTCGACGGCGCGACGCTCGAAGTCCCAGCCCAGCTCCGCACCGACGACCTCGGCCAGTTCGTCGAGGAGGGGCGCGGTGAGCGCACCGGTGAACGCGATGCTGGTGCGGCGCAGCACGATGTCGGAGAGGTGCACGACCCGCTCGGTGCGGGCGAGCCAGGCGATCTCGCGGCGGCTGTACCCCGTGTGGTGGGCGAGCGGTTCGTCGCGCTCACCCTCGGTCGAGGCGATGAACGCCTCGGCGCGGGTGCCGTAGCGCTCGAGCAGCTCCTCGGCACGGGGGCGGCCGACCTCGTCGCCGTGGGTGACGGTCCAGACGCGACGCGCGTCGTCGGTCGTCGGGTAGCCGGCGCCGCCGCCGATCGCGAGGCCCGCCGTGGAGCGGGTGCGGTCACGCTCGAGGAGCGCCAGGACCTCGTCCGAGAGGTGCTCGGCGAGGGCGCGGAAGGTGGTCCACTTGCCGCCGACGAGGCTCAGCAGCGTGGTGCCAGGGCGCTCCGGGACATCCGCTCGCTCGATGCGGTAGTCGCGGGAGACGAAGCCGGGCGCCTCGTCGTCGTGACGCGGCAGCGGGCGCACGCCCGAGAAGCGGTAGACGATCTGCGAACGGTCGACGGACACCGCTGGGAAAACGTGCGCGATGAGTTCGAAGAAGTAGTCGACCTCGGCCTCGGTGCACACGGCGGGCTCGCGCATGTCGTGTTCGAGGTCGGTCGTGCCGACCATGACCTTGCCCTTCAACGGGTAGATCAGCACGATGCGGCCGTCCTCGTGCTCGAAGAAGATCTCGCGGCCGCCGGTGGCCGCGAGGAGCTCGTCGTTGTCGAGCACGATGTGCGAGCCCTTGGTGCCGCCCATGAAGGAGGTCGGGCGACCGAGCTCCTCGTTCGTGAGGTCGGTCCACGGCCCGGAGGTGTTCACGACCACGTCGGCAGCGACGTCGAACTCCGCGCCGGTGAGGGTGTCGCGCAGGCGCACGCCCGCTGCGCCCATGCCGACGGCCTCGAGGTAGTTCGCTGCGCGGGCGTCGCCCGCGGCGAGGCCGTCGAAGAGCACGTCCAGTGCGAGGCGCTCGGGGTCGTGCATGCTCGCGTCGTAGTAGGTCGCCGTGTACTTGATGCCCGAGTTCAGGGCCGGCAGCTCGGCGAGCGAGCGCTTGCGGCCGTGGAAGCGGTGGCGCGGCACGGAGCCGCCGTCGCGCGAGAAGGCGTCGTAGATCGTGAGGCCGGTCTTGATGAGGGCGGCGCCGCGTTCGGTGGGCTTGCCCGACTTGTGGGTGAGGAAGCGCAGCGGCGCCGACAGGATGCCGGAGAAGGTCGAGAAGATCGGCACCGTCGTCTCGAGCGGCTTCACGTAGTGGGGCGCGATGCGGATGAGGGCGTTGCGCTCGGTCACCGACTCCTTCACGAGGCGGAACTCGCCGTTCTCGAGGTAGCGGATGCCGCCGTGGATCATGTGCGACGAGGCTGCCGACGCCCCGGAGACGAAGTCGCCGCGTTCGACCAGCACGACGTCGACCCCCTGCAGGGCGAGGTCGCGGAAGGTCGCGATGCCGTTGATGCCGGCGCCGATCACGAGCACGGAGGCCTTCGGCCGGGTTCGGATGGCCGCGACATCCGCTCGCTCGCCGCCCGAACCGGGGCGGGGCGTGGTGGGGATCGTCTGCTGCGGAGACATCGCTGTCCTCTCGGGGTGTGGAACGGCGGCTTGCATGAGCATGCCTGGTGTGGATGAATACATCGTGAACACGGCGGAACGAACTTGCAAGCCGGGTGAACAAACGTGCAAGGATGGCCAGGATGAATGAGCAGGCGACGATTCCCGTCGAGGACGGCACCGAGGCGGTGCCCGGGAAGACCCGCGACGCGCTGCGCGCGGCCCACCTCTACTACATGCAGGACCTCACGATGGATGCCATCGCGCACGAGCTGCACACCTCGCGATCCTCGGTCTCGCGCCTGTTGAGCCATGCCAGGGCCAGCGGCCTCGTCGAGATCTCGATCCACTCCCCGCTCGACCTGCCCAGCCGCATCGAGCAGGAGATCCTCGAGCGCTTCGCGGTCGGCGCGCACGTCATCCCGGTGCCCGACCACGCGAGCGACGTCGACCGGCTCGACCGCGTCGCCCTCTCGGCTGCACGAATTCTCGGACGATTCGTCGACTCGAACCAGACGATCGGCATCGCGTGGGGTTCGACGATGAGCGCGATGAGCCGGCACCTCGTGCCGAAGGCGACCCACAACTCCGAGGTCGTGCAGCTCAACGGCGCCGGCAACGGCCGCACGACCGGCATCGTCTACGCGAGCGAGCTGCTGCGGCGCTTCGGCGACGCGTTCGGCGCCCGCGTGCAGCAGTTCCCCGTGCCCGCCTTCTTCGACGACCCCGAGACGCGACGCGCGTTCTGGCGCGAACGCAGCACGCGGCGCCTCCTCGACCTGCAGGAGCGCATGGACGTCGCGCTCTTCGGCGTCGGCTCCCCCTTCGCCGAGGTGCCGAGCCACGTCTACCAGGGCGGCTACCTCGAGCGGGCCGACTACGAGGGCCTCTCCCGCGAGGGCGCCGTCGGCGACGTCGCGACGGTGTTCTACCGGGCCGACGGCTCGACCGACGGCATCTCTCTGAACGAGCGCGCCACGGGCCCCGATTTCGCCGTGCTGCGGCGCGCACCCCGCCGCATCTGCGTGGTCTCGGGCCGGGCCAAGCTCGCGAGCCTCCGCGGCGCCCTCGCCGCTGGACTCATCACCGACCTCATCGTCGACGAGGGCACCGCGCGAGCGCTCGTCGAGTCGCCGCACGAATAGCCGGGCAGCATCCGCGCCGACCTCATCGTCGACGAAGGCACCGCGCGAGCGCTCGTCGAGTCGCCCGAAGTCCGGGAATAGCCGGGCGCCTCAGGCGTTGACCTAGAATCGAACACAGAAACGTGCTCCGGGGTCGGTGTAAGTCCGAACCGGCGGTGACAGTCCGCGAACTGCGAGCGCGAGGTCGAGAGGCCCCGCACCCGTGGTCGAACCGGTGGAATTCCGGTACCGACGGTGAAAGTCCGGATGGGAGGGGCACGTGTCGGCAGCGCGTTCGCGCCGCCGGCGAAGGTCGTCGACGAGCGTCGGCGCCGCCCAGCACCCCGGAGCCCTGAGACAGGATCACGGATGAGTGCGGAACAGCAGCAGGCAGCGGATGCCGCGGCGATGCGCCGTGCGCTCGAACTCGCCGTTCGCGGCCCGGCGCGGGGCGTGAACCCGCGGGTCGGCTGCGTCATCCTCTCCCCCGCGGGCGAGATCGTCGCCGAAGGCTGGCACCGCGGCGCAGGCACCGCGCACGCCGAGGTCGACGCGCTCGCCAAACTCGCACCCGGCGCGGCTCGGGGCGCGACCGCGGTCGTGACCCTCGAACCCTGCAACCACACCGGGCACACCGGCCCGTGCGCCGTCGCCCTGGTCGATGCCGGCATCGGCCGCGTCGTGTACGCCGTCGGCGACCCCGGCGAGCACTCCTCCGGCGGCGCGGAGACGCTGCGAGCGGCCGGGGTGGACGTCACCGCGGGCGTGCTCGGCGACGAGGTCGAGGCGATGCTCGACGACTGGCTCTTCGCGGCCCGGAACCACCGCCCGCATGTCACCGTGAAATGGGCGGCGAGCCTCGACGGCCGCGCCGCCGCGGCCGACGGCACGAGCCAGTGGATCACCGGCGCCGAGGCGCGCGCCGACGTGCACCGCCGCCGATCGGCCGCCGACGCGATCGCCGTCGGCACCGGCACGGTGTTCGCCGACGACCCCTCGCTCACCGCACGAGCACCGGGCGGCGAGTTCTTCGACGCCCAGCCGGTGCCGGTCGTCTTCGGGCGCCGGGCGACGCCGTCGGATGCCGCGATCACCCGCCACCCGCACGCGCCCCTGTTCTTCGAGGGCACCGACCTGCACGCCGACCTCGCCAAGCTTGCGCGCCGCGGCATCCGCTCGCTCTTCATCGAAGGCGGACCGACGCTCGCGAGCGCCTTCATCGCGGCCGGGCTCGTCGACGAACTCCTGGTCTACCTCGCGCCCGCGCTCCTCGGCGGCCCGCGCCTCGCCCTCGGCGAGCTCGGCGTCCCGTCGATCGACGCGGCGCTCCGCTTCGACTTCGCCGTCATCGAACGGCTCGGCGACGACGTGCTGCTCGTCGCCAGACCCAAGCCCACGGAAGGGAACTGACATGTTCACCGGAATCATCGAGGAGCTCGGCACGGTCGAGCGCGTCGAGCGCACCGCCGACGCCGCGCGACTCACGGTGCGAGGCCCGCTCGCCGTCGAAGGCGTGCAGCACGGCGACTCGATCGCCGTGTCGGGCGTGTGCCTGACCGTCGTCGAGTTCGACGCCGAGCGCTTCACGGCCGACGTCATGGCCCAGACCCTCGCGATGTCGACCCTCGACGCCGTGCGCGAGGGGCTCGCCGTGAACCTCGAACGTGCAGCGCGAGTGGGCGACCGCCTCGGCGGACACATCGTGCAGGGCCACATCGACGGCACCGCGGAGGTGCTCGAGATCCGCCCGGGCGAGGCCTGGCGAGTCGTGCGCTTCTCGCTCGACCCCGAGCACGCGCCACTCGTCGTCGACAAGGGCTCGATCGCGGTCGACGGCGTCTCGCTCACGGTCAGCGCCGTCGGCGACGAGCCCGGCGGCTCGTGGTTCGAGGTCTCCCTCATCCCCGAGACGCTCACCGCGACGACGCTCGGCGAGCGCGCGATCGGCGACCGGGTGAACATCGAGACCGACATCGTCGCGCGACAGGTGGCCCGCATGCTCAGGTTCGATCCGCGATGGGCGGGCGAGCCCGAGACGCGCGCGAACTCGGTCATCGGGTTCCAGGCGACGCCGTTCTCCGAACCGCAGCCGACGAACGGAGGCGCGGCATGAGCCTCGCAACGATGCCCGAGGTGCTCGAGGCCCTCCGCGCAGGGAAGCCCGTGATCGTCGCCGACGACGAGGCCCGCGAGAACGAGGGCGACGCCATCATGGCGGCCGAGTTCGCGACGCAGGAGTGGATCGCCTGGATGGTGCGCAACACGAGCGGATACCTCTGCGCACCGATGCCCAACGAGCTCGCCGACCGCCTCGCACTGCCGCTCATGACCGAGCGCAGCGAAGACGCACGCGGCACGGCCTACACGATCTCGGTCGATGCGGCCGACCGCACGTCGACGGGCATCTCGGCGTCCGATCGCGCCCACACGCTGCGCGTGCTCGCCGATCGCACGTCGACCCCCGACCGGCTGATCCGGCCCGGCCACGTCATCCCGCTCCGCGCGGTCGACGGCGGCGTTCGAGAGCGAGCAGGTCACACCGAGGCGGCGGTCGACCTCATGCGACTCGCGGGCCTCGCGCCCGTCGGCGTCATCGGCGAGATCATCGCCGACGACGGCGAGATGATGCGGCTGCCCGGGCTCATCGAGCTCGGCGAGCGCGAGGGACTGCCCGTCACGACGGTCGCGGCGCTCATCGACTGGCTCGAGCAGCACCATGCCGGCCACGACCTCGCAGCGACGCCCCCCGCGGCAGCGGTGCCCGAGAGCTCGTCGGTCGACTTCGAGGTCGAGACGGCACTGCCGACCGAGCACGGCGAGTTCCGCGTGCGCGCCTATCGCGACCGCGCCACGGGCGCCGACCACGTCGCGATCATCGCGGGCGACCCCGCTACGGCGGTCGACGGCGCGATCGTGCGCGTGCACTCCGAGTGCCTCACGGGCGAGGCGTTCGGCTCGCTCAAGTGCGAGTGCGGGCCGCAGCTCGACGCCGCGCTCGAGACCATCCAGCAGGACGGCGGGGTCGTCATCTACCTCCGCGGCCACGAGGGGCGCGGCATCGGCCTCATCAACAAGCTCCGGGCGTACCGGCTGCAGGAGGACGGCCTCGACACGCTCGACGCGAACCTCGCACTCGGGCTGCCGATCGACGCACGCGACTACAGCGCGGCGACCGCGATCCTCACCGACCTCGGCGTCGACCGGGTGCGGCTGCTGACCAACAACCCCGAGAAGGTGCGGCAGCTCGAGGCGCACGGCATCACCGTGAGCGAGCGGCTGCCGCTCGTCGTCGGCGTCGGCACCGGCAACACCGGCTACCTCGACACGAAGCGGCAGCGCATGGGCCACACGATCGACGACCAGCAGCTCACCGACGGTGCAGCCGAGACCCTCCTGGAAGGACACCCATCATGAGCGGAGCAGGATCCCCCGCACTCGACGTCGACGGCCGCGGCCTGACGGTGACGATCGTCGCCGGCAGCTGGCACGACGAGATCACGAACGGCCTGATCGCCGGGGCGACGCGCACGCTCGAGGCATCCGGCGCCGACTTCTCGCTCGTTCGCGTGCCCGGCAGCTTCGAGCTGCCGGTCGTCGCGAAGGCCGCCCTCGAGGCCGGAGCCGATGCGGTCGTGGCGCTCGGCGTGATCATCCGCGGCGGCACCCCGCACTTCGAGTACGTCTCGGCGGCGGCGACCGACGGGCTCACGCGAGTCGCGCTCGACACCGGCAAGCCCGTCGGCTTCGGCCTGCTCACCCTCGACGACGAGCAGCAGGGGCTCGACCGAGCCGGCCTGCCCGGCTCGAAGGAGGACAAGGGTCGCGAGGCGGCCGAGGCCGCCATCGCGACGGTGCGGGCACTCCGCGAGCTCGCGCGCTGATCCCAGCCGATCGCTGCGCGCCACTTCGGCGCCGGCTGCTCCACGTCGTGTGGCGCAGCGCACGCCGAAGCGGCGCGCTGAGCTGAGCTGAGCTGAGCTGAGCTGAGCTGAGCTACGGCTTCCAGACCATCAGCACGACGACCGCGACGAGGAGCAGCGACGCGATGCCGCTGCCCGCTGCGATCGCGGGGTAGCTCGCCTTCGGCGCGTCGGCGCCCGCGCCGGCATCAGCGCCGAGCGCCTCTGCGGCCTTCTTCATCGACGGCACGACGACGAAGAGCGTCAGGGCGAAGGCGATGATGTAGAGGATGATCGACCAGAGGATCCACGGGGTCGTGATCGACAGGTCGAACTCCTCGGGCGCCATGCTCATCGCACCGAAGCCGAACACGAAGACGAGCAGCGACAGCCACGTGAAGATCGTCGTGGACTTCGCGAGGACAGCGACCTGCGCCCCGTTGCCGGCGCGCACCGCCCGCATCGCGGTCATCGGGAGGATCGCCATCGGGCCGACGATGAAGACGGCGCCTGCGACGTGCAGAATGCTGATCAGGGTATCCATGGGCTCAGCCTAACGACGAGGCGGATGCCGCGGCATCCGTCGTTCGATCCATCCCGCTCGGCCGGCGAGCGCCGTTCATCGCGCCGATGCCACCGTTCGTCGCACGTGAGCCCCTCGATCTGGGGGATCGTCAACGATCGAGGCGTACGCTAGTGCGGTTGCCACAAGCGACGATTCCACCCCACCGACTCCGCTCGACGCCCGACCGACGTGCCCGGAGACGGGCGCATCGATCACCCCTTGGAGTCCTCGCAGACGATGTCCACCTCAACCGCGGCCACGGCCGCCCCCGCAACCCCCGCGAATCCGCGCAGCCGCGTCATCCTCGCGAGCCTCATCGGCACGACGATCGAGTTCTACGACTTCTACGTCTACGCGACCGCTGCCGTGCTGGTCTTCCCGCACCTCTTCTTCCCGACCGGCGACCCGACGACGGCGCTGCTCGCCTCGTTCGCCGTCTTCGGCGCCGCGATGGTCGCTCGCCCCCTCGGCGCGGTCATCTTCGGCCACCTCGGCGACAAGCACGGACGCAAGGCCACCCTCGTCGGTGCGCTGCTCACGATGGGCATCGCGACCTTCCTGATCGGCCTGCTGCCGACGTACGCGATGGTGGGCTGGCTCGCCCCGCTCCTCCTCGTGGTCCTCCGCATCGCGCAGGGCTTCGCGCTCGGCGGCGAGTGGTCGGGCGCCGCGCTCGTGGCGACCGAGAACGCACCGAAGGGCAAGCGCGCCTGGTACGGCACGTTCCCGCAGCTCGGCGCCCCCATCGGGTTCATCATCGCGAACGGCCTCTTCCTGATCATCGCGGCGGTGCTGCCGTCCGACGACCCGACGATGCCCTCGCAGGCCTTCCTCGACTGGGGCTGGCGCATCCCGTTCCTGTTCTCCGTCGTCATGGTGATCGTCGGCCTCTGGGTGCGCCTGCGCCTCGTCGAGTCGACCGCGTTCTCGAAGGCGTCGAAGGAGGGCAAGCTCAAGAAGCTCCCCCTCGGCGAGGTCTTCAAGCACCACTGGAAGCAGCTCATCCTCGGCACGTTCTTCATGCTGGCGACCTACGTGCTCTTCTACCTGATGACCACGTTCTCGCTCAGCTACGGCCGCGCGGCGGTCGAACCCGCCGAAGGCGCGCTGCCCGGCCTCGGCTACTCGTACAACACCTTCGTGCTGATGCTCATCGGCGGCGTCGTGTTCTTCGGGATCTTCACGCTGCTCTCCGGCCCCTGGGCCGACCGATGGGGCCGCCGCAAGACGCTCATCTGGGTCACGCTCGGCATCATCGTGTTCGGCCTCGTCTGGGTGCCACTCCTCGGCGCCGGCTTCTGGGGCGTCATGCTCTGGCTCGTCGTGGGCTTCTCGCTCATGGGCATGACGTTCGGCCCGATGGGCGCGCTCCTGCCCGAGCTGTTCCCGACGAACGTGCGCTACACGGGCTCGGGCATCTCGTACAACGTGTCGTCGATCCTCGGTGCGGCTGTGGCCCCGTTCATCGCGGTGGCGCTGTGGCAGGCCGGTGGCGGCAGCCCGTTCTGGGTGGGCATCTACCTGTCGGCCATGGCGGTGCTCACGCTCATCGCCCTGCTCGTCTCGAAGGAGACGAAGGACGTCGACATCGACGCCTGATTCCGAGCGGTTCGAAGGGCGGATGCCGCGTGGCATCCGCCCTTCGTCGTCCCCGCCGATCGTTCACACGATCGTCACGCGCACCCCTTCTCGGCCGTGACGGGCGGGCGTAGCATGGCTGCGAACAGGGTCGCCGAGTCATCCGCCGGCATCGTCGACGCTCAGCGCCCAGGACGGCGGGTCGAGCCGATGAACATGACGATGGACATGATGAAGGGCGCGATGTCGTCGTCGGAGATGCCGATGCAGGGCATGGATCCGGCGATGATGCAGGAGTGCATGGAAGCCCTGTCCGCATGCATGCAGGCCTGCGTGATGTGCGCCGATTCCGACGCCGCCGCGGGCATGGGCCGATGTTCGAGCCTCTGTGCGAACTGCGCCGACATGTGCAGCACGATGATGCGCATGATGCTGCGCATGCACGGCTGGGACATGCAGGTGATGATGTCGATGATGCAGTCGACCGTCATGATGGCGCGCGCCTGCTCGGCCGAGTGCATGTCGCACGCCGACATGAGCGAGCAGTGCCGGCTCTGCGCGATGGCGTGCGATCAGGCCGTCATGGCGATGGAGAAGATGATGGGCTCGATGAGCGGGGCGATGCCGACGACCTGATCCCGATCGGAGCGCCCGGCCCGCCGGGACCGGTCAGGCCGTCGCGACGCTGAAGCGGCGACCGCCGTGCGCGAGCACGCCGTAGACGTCGTGCACGGCGACCGGCGCGCCGACCACCAGCACGCCCTCGAAGGCGTCGTGGTGCCACACGCGGCGCAGTCTCCCGCCCGTGAACTCGGCGACGGTCGCGAACCCGTCGTCGTCGCTGTCGACGACGATCGCGTCGATCCACTTGCTCGCCGTCGCGCCGGCGAGCCGCTCCTGCATCGCGTGCAGCCGATGACCCGGCCGGTCGCTGCCGCACGTCGCCGCCGCCTCGCAACCGCGCATGCCCATGACCGTGCCGGCGTGCGGCTCGGTGCGGGTGTGCGGTTCACGGTGCGACATGAGGGCTCCTCGGGGTTCGTTGCGGCCACGATACGCCGCAGGCGAGCGGATGTCGCGGGCGCCCGTCACACGCGGAAATGAACCGCCGAACGGCGGGAGAATGGCTCGGATCCCGCCGCGGACGGCGGTTCCGGGCGCCGTCGTCGTCGCCGGAGGATCGAAGGAGTCGTCACGACGAGGTGACGCACGATGGAGGAGCTCCACATGACCGACACCCTGGCCCGTCCCCCCTTCGACCCCGAGCTGGAGGCCGTGCTCGGCGTCCTCGCGGAATCGATGCCGCCGTCGATCACGCCCGAGATGATCACCCTCATGCGCCAGGCCCCGGTCGTCGCATCGGTCGACGACCTCCTCGTCGAGCGGGGGATCACCCGGCGCGACGTCACGATTCCCGGGCACGAGGGTGCGGACATCGTGGTCACGGTGCTGGCTCGCGAGGGTCGCACGGGCATCGGGCCGGGCATCTTCCACACGCACGGCGGCGGGATGATCATCGGCGATCGCTTCGTGGGCATCGCCGGAGTCGTCGACTGGATCGAGCGGTTCGACGCCGTCTGCGTGACCGTGGAGTACCGCCTCGCACCCGAGTTCCCCGACCCGTTCCCGGTCGAGGACTCCTACGCCGGCCTCGTCTGGACCGCCGCGCACGCCGAGGAGCTCGGCATCGATCCGAACCGGCTCATCATCGCCGGGGCGAGCGCCGGCGGCGGACTCGCCGCGGGCGTCTCGCTGCTCGCACGCGACCGGGGCGGCCCCGCCCTGGCCGGGCAGGTGCTGATCTACCCGATGCTCGACGATCGCGATGCATCCGTCTCGACGCGACAGATCGACGGCGTCGGCGTCTGGGACCGCACGAGCAACATCACCGGCTGGGGCGCCCTGCTCGGCGACCGCCGCGCCACCGGCGATGTCTCGATCTACGCCGCTCCCGCGCGTGCGACCGACCTCTCCGGACTGCCGCCCGCGTTCATCGACTGCGGCAGCGCCGAGGTCTTCCGCGACGAGGACGTCGCCTACGCGACGCAGATCTGGGCCGACGGCGGCCAGGCGGAACTGCACGTCTGGCCGGGCGGCTTCCACGGCTTCGACATGATGGCTCCCCACGCGGCGCTCTCCCGTTCGATGACGGAGGCGCGCACGAACTGGGTCGGCCGCATCCTCGGGGCCTGATCCTCCGCGGCCGCGGGCGGCGAGCAACGCCTGCCCCCGCCCGCGGCCGCGGGAACCACCGCAGTGCTCGATAGTGTTGGACGAACCCCGCGATGGAGCCCGCACATGCAGGAACTCGTCGGTCGACTGACCGCATTGGACCCCGAGGCGAGCGACACCCTGAAGGTCGTCTCGTACTTCGACACGCTCGTCGCCGGCGGCGTCGGCATCGAAACGCTCCTGCGCGGTGCCGCAGTGCTCACCGGCACGACCGCCGGCCGTGCGGCCGAGGGCAGGGCGGCGATCCGCATCACCCCCGACGGCGAGCGGGCGGAGCCGATCGCGGATGCCGCAGCGGCGGGCTGGCCGTCACGCGAGACGAGCGACGGCTCGCACGTCTGGATCGAACGCGAGGGCGCCGCGCATGCGAACGACGCGATGGTGCTCGAGCGACTGGCGCTCGCCGTCGCGATCACCTCGGCGCGACGCGCGAACACGGCGGATGCCGCCGTCGAGGTCGTGGTCTCGGCGAGCGCGACGCCCGCGGAACGCGCGGTCGCGGCAGCGAGGCTGCGGTTCGACGGCCGTGAGGCCGTTCGCGCGATCGCGTTCCATCCCGATGCCGCGGCGATCACGCCCGGCCCGAACGCCATCGTGGCGACCTCGCGCGGTCTCGCGCGGGTCGTCCTCGTCGATCACGCCGTCGAACTGCCCACGAGCGTCGCGGCCGGCATCGGCGTCGGCGGGCCGACGGAACGACTGCCCGAATCCTGGGCATCGGCGCTCGTGGCGCTTCGGCTGAGCACCGACCGCCAGCCCGTGGTCGACGCCGCCGAACTCGGCGCCGTGCTGCTCGTCGCGGAGGGGGCCGACCGCCGCGGCGCGCCCCATCCCGACGCCACGGCGCTCGCGAAGCTCGACGCCCGATCGCGCGAGGTGCTCGAGGCGGTCGCCGACGCGGGCAGCATGCGGGCCGCGGCATCCATGCTCGGCATGCACCACTCGAGTGTGCAGGCCCGCGCCGACGCCATCACCGCGCAGCTCGGGTACGACCCTCGGACTCCGACCGGGCGCACCCGGTACGTGCTCGCGCGCACGCTCGCTGCGCTCGCCCGCCCCGGACTCGGCTGAGACCGGATCCCGGCGCGCCGGCTCCTCGGGCGACGGGTCAGGCGTGGGCCGCCTGCGGCGGCAGTGCGACGATGAGCGGGTGGTCGAAATCGAGCACCCCGGTCTTCGCCGCGCCGCCGGGCGAGCCGATCTCGTCGAAGAACTCGACGTTGGCCTTGTAGTAGTCGGCCCAGACGTCGGGCAGGTCGTCTTCGTAGTAGATCGCCTCGACGGGGCAGACCGGCTCGCACGCACCGCAGTCGACGCACTCGTCGGGGTGGATGTAGAGCGAGCGCTCACCCTCGTAGATGCAGTCGACCGGGCACTCGTCGATGCACGCGCGGTCCTTGACGTCGACGCACGGCAGCGCGATGACGTAGGTCACGACAGCGCCAGGGCGCCGTCGCGCGAGATCTCCACCTGCTCGTCGCGGGGCACGACCTTCACGCGCTCGCGCACGATGCCGTGGTGGGCGGCCGCAGCCGGCTCCCACGCCGCGCCGAGGCCGCGCTCGTGCGCGTCGAGTTCGAGCCAGCCGGCCCAGGTCGTGAAGCGGATGCCTCGCGCCTCGAGCAGTTCGAACACCTCGTCGCGGTCGGGCCCCGAGGCGACGGTCGGTTCGGGCAGCACCCGTGCCGCGGCATCCGCCAGCAGGTTCGTGATGGTCTCGAGCGCGTCGCCCTTGGTGTGGCCGATGAGGCCGACGGGGCCGCGCTTGATCCAGCCGGTCGCGTAGACGCCGGGCAGGTGCGCGCCCGAGGCATCCGTCACGCGGCCGCCCTCGTTGGGGATGACGGCAGTGCGGTCGTCGAACGGCACGCCGTCGACGGGCGAGCTCGCGTAGCCGACGGCGCGGTAGATCGCCTGCACGGGGATGTCGGCGAACTCGCCGGTGCCCTCGACCGAGCCGTCGCCGACGGGGCGCGTGAGCTCGAAGCGCACGGCCTCGACGGCGTCGGTGCCGAGCACCTCGACGGGCGCGTGCAGGAAGTGCAGGTGCAGGCGTCGCGAGGCGGTGTACTCGTGGCCCTCTGGCTTGCGCCAGCCGTTGAGCGTGCGTGTCATGACCTTGACCTGGTTGTTCGATGCGAACAGCTGCTCGGCGTGCGGGTCGTTCTCGGCGCGCACGAAGTCGGCGTCGTAGACGATGACGTCGACGTCGGGCACCTCGCCGAGCTCGCGCAGCTCGATCGGCGTGAACTTCACATGGCCGGGGCCGCGGCGGCCGAAGACGTGCACGTCGGTGACGGGCGACGCCTCGAGCCCCTCGACGACGTTCGCCGGGACGTCCGTCGACAGCAGGTCCCTCGGGTGCTTCGCGAGCACGCGGGCGACGTCGAGCGCGACGTTGCCGTTGCCGATGACGGCGATGGACTGCGCCTCGAGCGGCCAGGTGCGGGGCACGTCGGGGTGGCCGTCGTACCAGGCGACGAAGTCGGCCGCGCCGAAGGAACCGGGCAGGTCGATGCCCGGGATGTCGAGCGGAGCGTCGCGCAGGGCGCCGGTGGCGAGGATGACGGCGTCGTAGCGCTCGCGCAGTTCGTCGACGGTGATGTCGCGCCCCACCTCGACGTTGCCGATGAGGCGGATCGTGCCGGCGTCGAGCATCTCGTGCAGCGAGTTGACGATGCCCTTGATGCGGGGGTGATCGGGCGCAACGCCGTAGCGGATCAGGCCGTAGGGCGCCGGCAGCGACTCGTACAGGTCGATCGCGACCTCGCCGTCGGCCTCGGCGACCTGCCGGCTCAGGATGTTGCCGGCGTAGATGCCGGCCGGGCCGGCGCCGACGATCGCGACGCGGAGGGATCGGGTCATTGCTGCTGGGCCTTTCGGTGGGTTGCACTGGTTTCGACGAGCGGTTCGGCGTACGGGCTCAGGGCCACGACATCGCCGACGACGACGACCGCGGGCGAGCGGATGCCGCGCCGCGCCGCCTGCAGGGCGATCGTGTCGAGCGTACCGACGGTGACGCGCTGTGCCGGCCCGTAGCCGTCTTCCACGATCGCGACGGGGCAGTCGCCGCCGCGTTCACCGCGGGCGAGGGTGATCGCGGAGTTCGCGAGGGTGCCGATGCCCATGAGCAGCACGACCGTGTGGTCGCGGCCGCCGCCGAGCGACTGGATCTGGTCGTGGCCCGTGACGACGGTGAAGGTCGTCGCGAGGCCGCGGTGCGTGAGCGGGATGCCGGCGATCGCGGGCACCGAGATGGCGCTCGTGATGCCGGGCACGACCTCGACGTCGATGCCGTGGTCGCGGCAGAAGGCGAGTTCCTCGCCGCCGCGGCCGAAGATGAACGGGTCCCCGCCCTTCAGGCGCACGACGCGCTTGCCATCCCGGGCGAGCGTGACGAGCAGCGCGTTGATCGCGTCCTGCGGCACGGCGTGATGGCCGGGGAGCTTGCCGACGTCGACGACCTCGGCGCGGAGCCGGACACCCTCGGCGGCGAGTCCGTCGAGCACGCCGCGGGCGCCGAGCCGATCGGCGACGATGACGTCGGCGGCCTCGAGCGCACGGAGGCCCCGGATCGTGAGGAGCCCAGCATCGCCCGGCCCGGCCCCGACGAGCACGACGTCGCCGCGCACGACGTCGCCGCGCACGACGTCGCCGCGCGTCTCCGCGGTCATCGGGTGCCTCCCAGCAGGCCGCGGCGGCGCAGCATCCGTCGTTCGAGCGGGGCGAAGACCACGAGTTCGATGAGGATGCCGATCGCGAGGATCACGAGGATCGTCGCGAGCACGCCGGCGAGGTCGGCGAGTTCGCGGCTCTGGTCGAGCATCGAGCCGAGTCCGAAGCCGATCGTGCCGCCGACGGCGATGATCTCGGCGGCCATGAGCGAGCGCCACGAGAACGCCCAGCCCTGCTTGAGTCCGGCGACGTAGCCGGGGAGCGCCGCGGGGAGCACGATGAAGGCGGCGAGCCGCGACGGCCCCGCGCCGAGCACCGTGCCGACTCGGCGGAGTTGCGGCGGCACCTGCTCGACCCCCGCGATGAGCCCGTTCACGATCGACGGCACGGCCCCCATGAGCACGACGAAGTAGACCGTCGCGTCGGTCAGGCCGAACCAGATGATCGCGGCCGGCACCCACGCGACCGACGGCAGCACCTGCAGGCCCGAGATGATCGGGCCGATGGCACGGCGCAGCGGCTTCACCTCGGCGAGCAGGAGCCCGAGCGGGGTGCCCACGACGACGGCGATGAGGAATCCGACGACCCCGCGCTCGAGGCTCGTGACGACGGCGAGCTGCAGTCGGCCCGACTCCCAGGCCCCGGAGATCGCGGCGACGACGTCGAGCGGGCCGGGCACAATGTCGGGGCGCGGCTGCGCGATCACGACGTAGAGCTGCCACGCCGCGACGAGGGCGACGACGAAGAGGATGGGCGGCAGCACGCTCGTGACGAAGCGCTGCCAGATGCCGGGCGCGTGCTCGGGGTCGGTCTGCAGGCGGTCGAGGCCCGCCTCGAGGCTGCGGAGGTCGTCCTGGGCGGTTCGAGACGGGCCCGGCGTGCCGGCTTCGGCCTCTGCGAGCGCGGACTCGTCGAGCAGCGGAGCCTCGGTCACGATGTCATGCGGCATTTCGGCGGATCTCCTTCCGGAGCTGTTCCGTGATCTCGATCGAGAGCGCCGCGACCTCGGGCGACTCGATGCGACGGCCGGATGTCTCGGCGATGCGCCACTCGCCCGCGACTCGGCCGGGCCGGGACGACAGGAGGACGACCCGTTGCCCGAGCCGAGCAGCTTCGCGGACATTGTGTGTGACGAAGACGATGGTGCGCCCCGTGCGGCGCCAGACGCGCTCGAGCTCCTCGTGGAGCAGGTCGCGGGTGATCGCGTCGAGGGCGGCGAACGGTTCGTCCATGAGGAGCACCGGCCGGTCCTGCGCGAGTGCGCGGGCGAGGGCGACGCGCTGGCGCATGCCGCCCGAGAGCTCGTGGGGGCGCTTCTCCGCGGCATCCGCGAGGTTGACCGTGTCGAGCAGCTCGAGCGCCTCGCCCCGCCGTGCCGAGCGTGCGACGCCGCGCAGGCGCAGCGCGAGCTCGACGTTCTGGCGGGCGGTGAGCCACGGCATGAGCGCCGACTCCTGGAACATCACCGCGGCGCCTTCTGCCGGAACGTCGATGGTTCCGGTCGTCGGGCGGTCGAGGCCCGCGATGAGGTTCAGGAGCGTGGACTTGCCGCACCCCGAGGCTCCGAGCAGGCAGACGAACTCTCCGGTCGAGACCGTCAGGTTCACGTCGTCGAGCACGAGCGGGCCGGCGCCGAAGCGCTTGCCGAGCTGCTCGATGCGGATGGCCGTCTGCCCGCTCATCGCTTCTACTCCTCGCCGAGGCCGCCGGCCGAGACCGGTTCGGCGTCGCCGGCTTCGAGCAGCCCGTTCAGGAGCCGCAGGTCGAACAACCCGTCGATCGAGCCGTCCTTCTGGGTGCCCGCCTCGAGTCCGTTCGCGACGAGCGTCTCGAACGTCTCGGCGTGCGGGTCGACCGAGAAGGTCACGTGCTCGAGCGCCCGGGTGATGACCTCGTCGGCCAGCGGCTTGCCCGTGTCGGCCTCGAGCGCCGCGTTGATGACGGTCGGCGCCTCGGCCGCGTGGTCGCCGAGCCAGGCGACGGATGCCACGTGGCCCTCGAGCAGCGCCTGCACCGTCTCGGGGTGCTCCTCGAGGAACTCGGCGCGAACGAGCAGCACGGTCGTCGGGAAGGCGCCGTCCTCCCACAGATCGGCCTCGTCGACGAGCACGTGGGCACCGGCGTCGACGATCAGTCGCGAGACCCACGGCTCGGGCAGCCAGGCGCCGTCGAGGCCGCCCTGCTGGAAGAGCGTGAGCGTCTGCGCGTTCTCGGTCGGCGTGATGTGCACGTCGCCGCCGCCCGTCGTGTCGGTCTCGAAGCCCTCGCCTGCGAGCCACGAGCGCAGCGCCACGTCCTGCGTGTTGCCGAGCTGCGGCGTCGCGATGGTCGTGCCCTCGAGGTCCTCCACCGAGTCGATGCCGTCGCGGACGACGAGCGCCGCTCCCCCGGTCGCAGCGCCGGCGACGATGTGCGCCGACTGCCCGCCCGACTGGATGAACGTGTTGATCGACGGGTTCGGCCCGATGTAGGTCGCGTCGATCGCTCCGGCCGAGAGCGCCTCGATCGCGGCAGGGCCGGCGTTGAACACCTGGGTCGTGAGCTTCGTGTCGCCGAGCGCGTCGGCGAAGAGGCCCTCCTGCAGGCCCACGAGCGCAGGGGCGTGGGTGACGTTCGCGAAGTACCCGAGCCGGAGCTCGGCTGCCGGCGTGGTCGAGGCCGAGGCTTCCGCGGCCTCCCCGGCCGCCGACTGCGGCGCGCAGCCGCTCAGGGAGAGCACCGCCGCGGTGACGATCGCCGCGGCGAGCATCATGCCCGCGACCAGGCCGAGGCGGGAACGGGTGCGTGATGTTGCGGTCATGCTGCTACTCCTTCGGTGTCGGTGGTCGTGCGGGTGCTCCCGGCATCGCCGGTGTCTGGGGTCACCGGTGCGGTGACGATCCCGGCGGCGAGCGTGGCGCCCGACTGCGGGTCGATGACGAGGAACGCGCCGGCGCGGCGGTGCGCGGCGTACTCCTCGACGGGCAGCTCGGCCGAGAGGCGCACACGCACCTGGCCGATGTCGTTGATCTCGAGCAGCTCGGCCGGCTCGAGATCGAGCGAGTCGAGGTCGCGGCGTCCGACGATCTCGGGCACGAGCGCCTGCACGGTCGTCGTGCCCGACTTCACGAGCACGCGGGCGCCCGGGCGAAGGGGAACCGCCCCGAGCCAGAACAGCGCGGCGTCGAGTTCGCGACGCGGTTCGGGCAGTGCGCCGGCCGCCACGATGACGGCGCCGCGTGCGGCGTCGAGCTGGTCGGCGAGGCGGAGCGAGACCGAGCGGGGTGCGGATGCCGCGTCGAGCTCGCGCGGTCCGGCGTCGATGCCCGTCACGGTCGTCGTCGCACCCCCGGGGAACACCTGCACGCGATCGCCGACGCGCACGGTGCCCGAGGCGATGCGCCCGGCGAACGCGCGGTAGTCGCGGAACCGCTCCGGGTCCTCGGCGTCGTGCGCCACGGCGCCCTGCGGGCGGATGACGAGCTGCACCGGCATCCGCAGCGCTTCGAGTTCGGTCTCGAGCTCGTCGAGGGAGGGCAGCGCCTCGAGCAGTTCGATGAGGCTCGGGCCGTCGTACCAGGGCGTGTTCGCCGAACGGTCGACGACGTTGTCGCCGGCGAGCGCCGAGACCGGGATGACATGCGCCGCGGGCAGGCCGAGGTCGACGGCGAGCGCGGAGACCTCGTCGGCGACCGCGGTGTACGCGGCCTGCGAGTATCCGAGCAGGTCGATCTTGTTGACGGCGATGATCACGTGCGGCACGCGCAGCAGCGCGACGACGGCGAGGTGGCGCCGGGTCTGCTCGAGCACGCCGTTGCGGGCGTCGACGAGCACGACGACGGCGTCGGCGGTGGTGGCGCCGGTCACCATGTTGCGCGTGTACTGCACGTGCCCGGGGCAGTCGGCGAGGATGAACGACCGCCGGCCGGTCGAGAAGTAGCGGTAGGCGACGTCGATCGTGATGCCCTGCTCGCGCTCGGCGCGCAGGCCGTCGGTGAGCAGCGCGAAGTCGATCGCGCCGGGTTCGCCGCCGAAGCCGCGCTCGGCGGAGGTGCGGGCGACCGACTCGAGCTGGTCGGCGAGGATCGCCTTCGAGTCGTGCAGCAGGCGGCCGACGAGGGTCGACTTGCCGTCATCGACCGAGCCGGCGGTGGCGAACCGGAACAGTGCGTCGCTCATCAGAAGTACCCGTCCTTCTTGCGATCCTCCATGGCGGCCTCCGAGATGCGGTCGTCGGCACGCGTCGCACCCCGCTCGGTGAGCGTCGAGGTCGCGACCTCGGCCACGACATCGGCGACGGATGCCGCGGCGGACTCGACGGCGCCGGTGCAGCTCATGTCGCCGACGGTGCGATACCGCACGGTGCGTCGCTCGACGAACTCGTCGGGACGCGGGGGCGAGACCTCGGAGATCGCACGCCACATGCCGTCGCGGCGGTAGACCTCGCGCTCGTGCGCGTAGTACAGCGGCGGGAGCTCGATCTGCTCGCGCTCGATGTAGCGCCACACGTCGAGCTCGGTCCAGTTCGAGATCGGGAACGCCCGCACGTGCTGGCCCACGGTGTGGCGGCCGTTGTAGAGGTCCCAGAGCTCGGGGCGCTGGTTGCGCGGGTCCCACTGGCCGAACTCGTCGCGGAGGCTCAGGATCCGTTCCTTGGCGCGCGCCTTGTCCTCGTCGCGTCGGGCCCCGCCGAAGACGGCGTCGTGCCGGCCCGCTGCGATCGCGTCGAGCAGCGGCTGCGTCTGCAGCGGGTTGCGCGTGCCGTCGGCCCGCTCCTGCAGCCGGCCGTCGTCGAGGTAGTCCTGCACGGCGGCGACCTCGAGGCGCAGCCCGAGCCGCTCGACCGTGCGGTCGCGGAAGTCGATGACCTCCGGGAAGTTGTGGCCCGTGTCGACGTGCAGCACGGGGAACGGCACCTTGCCCGGCCAGAAGGCCTTGGCCGCGAGGTGCAGCACGAGCACCGAGTCCTTGCCGCCCGAGAAGAGCAGCACGGGCCGCTCGAATTCGGCGACGACCTCGCGGATGATGTGGATCGCCTCGGACTCGAGGGCGTCGAGCGCGTCGATGCCGGTCTCGACGGGGAAGGTGTCGATGGCGCTCATACGTGCAACCCGCATTCCGTCTTGTCGAGACCCGACCAGCGGCCGGCCCTCGGGTCTTCGCCCTCGGCCACCTGCCGGGTGCACGGCTCGCAGCCGATCGACGGGTACCCCTGGGTCAGCAGCTCGTTCACGGGCACGCCGAAGGCGTTCGAGTAGTCGATCAGCTCGTCGAAGCTCCACGCCGCGAGCGGGTTGACCTTCACGAGGCCGTTCCGATCGTCGAACGTCACGAGCGGGGTGTTCGTGCGAGTGGGCGCCTCGTCGCGGCGCACCCCCGTGAACCACAGCTCGTAGCCCCCGAGCGCATCGTGCAGGGGTGCGACCTTGCGCATGGCGCAGCACTCTGCGGCGTCGCGGGCGAACAGGTCGAGCCCGAACTTCGCGTTCTGCTCAGCGACCGTGAGCTCGGGCAGCACGTCGACCACGCGCACGTCGAGCGCCGATGCGACCCGATCCCGCGTCTCGTACGTCTTCGCGAAGTGGTAGCCGGTGTCGAGGAAGAGCACGTCGACGCCCGGCAGCGACTGGGCCACGACGTGCGGGAGCACGGCGTCGGCCATCGAGCAGGCGACGGCCGCGGCATCCGCGTCGAAGTTGCGCGCGACCCAGGCGATGACCTCGTAGGCGGATGCCTCGTCGGCGGCGAGGCTGCGGAGTTCGACGTTGCCCGACTCCGCGAGCGCCCGCAGTTCGTCGTGGGTGCGCAGCGCCGTGGCGCGCGGGGCGAGCGAGACGCTCATCGCAGCACCTCCTCGTCGGCGCGGTGCGCCCATTCGGCGAACGTCTCGTCGGCGACGGCGTCGCGATCGTCGAGGAAGCGCTTGACGACCCGTTCGACGTAGCCGGCGATGCCGTCGGCTTCGACCTTGAGGCCGCGCACGGTGCGGCCGAGGCCGGCGTCGTCGCGGTCGGCCGATGCGAGCCCGCCGCCGAGGTGCACCTGGTAGCCGGGCACCTGCTCGCCGGCATCGTTCATGACGAGCTGGCCCTTGAGGCCGATGTCGGCCGTCTGGATGCGGGCGCACGAGTTGGGGCAGCCGTTGACGTGCAGGCTGATCGGGTGCGGCAGGTCGAACCCGTCGAGCGTGCGCTCGAGGTCGAGCACGGCAGCGGTGGCGAACGCCTTCGTCTCGACGATCGCGAGCTTGCAGAACTCGATGCCCGTGCAGGCGATCGTGCCGCGGCGGATGAGGCTCGGGCGGGCCGAGAGGCCGAGCTCGTCGAGGCCCGCGATGAGCGACTCGACCCGGTCCTCGGGGATGTCGAGGATCACGACCTTCTGGTGCGGCGTGGTGCGCAGCCGCGACGAGCCGTGCGCTTCGACGAGGTCGGCGAGTCTCGCGAGTGTCGGGCCCGAGACGCGGCCGACGATCGGCGTGGCGCCGACGTAGAACCGGCCGTCCTTCTGGCGGTGCACGCCGACGTGGTCGCCGTGCGCGAGCGGCTTGGGGGCCGCGGGCCCGTCGGGCAGCGGGGCGTCGAGGTACTCGGTCTCGAGCACCTCGCGGAACTTCTCGGTGCCCCAGTCGGCGAGCAGGAACTTCAGGCGCGCCTTGTTGCGGAGGCGCCGGTAGCCGTAGTCGCGGAAGATCTGGGCGACGCCGTGCCAGACGTCAGCGACCTGTTCGGGGGCGACGAAGACGCCGAGGCGCTCGGCGAGGCGCGGCGAGGTCGAGAGCCCGCCGCCGACCCAGAGGTCGTAGCCGATGCCGAGCTCGGGGTGCGCCACCGCGACGAACGCGACGTCGTTGATCTCGTGCACCACGTCTTGGCTCGGGTGCCCGGTGACCGCGGTCTTGAACTTGCGGGGCAGGTTCGCGAGCGTCTCGTCGCCGATGAAGCGGCTCGTGATCGCGTCGATCTGCGCGGTCGGGTCGATGAGCTCGTCGGAGGCGATGCCGGCGACGGGTGACCCGAGCACAACGCGGGGAACGTCACCGCAGGCTTCGGTGGTGCCGAGCCCGACGGCCTCGAGGCGGCGCCAGATCTCGGGCACGTCCTCGACGCGGATCCAGTGCAGCTGGATGTTCTGCCGGTCGGTGAGGTCGGCGGTGTCGCGGCCGAAGTCGATCGAGATGTCGGCGATCACGCGGAGCTGCTCGGTCGTGAGCTGGCCGCCGTCGATGCGCACGCGCAGCATGAAGTACTCGTCTTCGAGCTCGTGCGGCTCGAGCGTCGCGGTGCGACCGCCGTCGATGCCGGGCTTGCGCTGCGTGTACAGCCCCCAGACCCGGAAGCGGCCGTGCAGGTCGGTCGGATCGATCGACGCGAATCCGCCCTTCGAGTAGACGCGCTCGATGCGCTCGCGCACGCTCAGGCCGTTGTCGACCTGCTTCCACTCCTCGTTGCCGTTGAGCGGTGCCGTGCCGTCGACCTTCCACTGCCCGTGCGGGCGGCTCGCCGGGCGGGGCGGACGCTCGCCGGAGCGGGTCGCCGGGCGGTTCGGCGCCTCGATCGTCTCCTGCGTCATGTCTCTCCTCGGTCACCGCTGAGTGCGGGTTGGACCGAGGCTAGGCGGGTTGGCAGCGCGCCGGAACGAGGGCCGTCACATCACGGCAAGGAAGGCAACACGGCGTCAATCACGGCAATGCTGCGTCACAATCGGTACGGCGGGGCGACTCGCGCTATGCTCCCCGCGCCGGTCCGGAGCTCTCCGCGACCGCCTCTGCATCCACCGCCGCGATCGCTTCCGCGAATCGGTCGAGCACGACGTCGACGAGCTCGTCGGGGGCGTCGTCGGGGGTCAGCAGCGGCTCGGTGACGAGGTCGGCGCCGGCGGCCGCCGCGAGATCCTGGAAGTACCCCGGCGCGAGCAGGTAGCTCGCCGCGACGACCCGGCGCGAGCCGGCTGCCGCTCGCACCTCGGTGATCGCATCGGCGAGCCGGGGTTCCGCCGCGGAGAGGAAGCCGACCGTCACCGGCGCACCGAGCGCCGACGAGAGTCGCTCGCCCATGTCCCGGCAGTCGTCGACGGCGCGTGCGTCGCTCGACCCGGCGACGGCCAGCACGATGAGATCGCCGGGCCTCGCGCCGGCCTCGTCGAGACGGCGGCGAAGCACGTCGACGAGTCGGTCGTCGGGGCCGAGGGCGGCGGCGAGCCGCACGGGGCGATCGGCGACGGACGCGATCTCGCGTCGAAGGTCGACATGCACGTGGTACCCCGCCGAGAGCAGCAGCGGCACGACGACCGCGGGCGACTCGGGCGGGAGCGCGCCGAGGGTGGCCGCGACATCCGGCTGCTGCACGTCGACGTGACCGAGGCGCACCGTGACCGGGGATTCGGCCGACGCCGACGATTCGACGGCGTCGATGAGCCGCTGCACCGCGGCCTGCCCGTCGGGCGATGCGGTGCCGTGCGAGATGCCGACGAGTGCGGCCGTGGTCGGGTCCATCCCCCCATCGTGCCCTGCCGCAACCGTCGCCGCACGTCAACCTGCATTGACGCGTTGCAAAACGTCAACTACCGTTGACGCGTATGGACGACAACACCATTCGCACCGCGATCGCGGCAGCAGACGGCGACGACCCGTACCGCGCGCTCCGCACACTCCACCACGCGCGCGTCGAACTCACCCGCGAGCTCGACCGCGCCGAGGCCACCGCCGTCCGGCGGGCGCGCGCAACGGGGGCGAGCTGGCAGCTCATCGCCCTCGCGCTCGAGGTCTCCAAGCAGGCGGTGCACAAGAAGTACGGACGCAGGTAGGGCACGTAAGCTGCAAGACGGCGATTTTGCGACACTCGGGCGGATGCGGCATCCGCTCGTCGCGCAGGCCAGGAAGAGGACATGAGCGACACCCGGACCCGACGATCCCCCTTCTCGCGGCGCGGCGAGGCCACCGGCCCTCGCGCCACGTTCCGGCAACTGCTGCCGTTCATCTTCGAGCACCGCCCGGTGCTCATCTGGGTCGCGATCCTCTCCGTCATCGGCGCCCTCGCGAGCCTCGCCCAGCCGCTGCTCGTCGCCCAGGTGATCCAGGTCGTCGAGGCCGGCGCCGCACTCGGCGGCATCGTCTGGGCGCTCGTCGCCCTCGTCATCGTGAGCGGCGTCATCACGGGCTACCAGCACTACCTGCTGCAGCGCACCGGCGAGGGCGTCGTGCTGTCGAGCCGCAAGCGCCTCATCGGCAAGCTGCTCCGACTGCCGATCGCCGAGTTCGACACGCGTCGCACCGGCGACCTCGTCTCGCGCGTGGGCAGCGACACCACGATGCTGCGTGCGGTGCTCACGCAGGGCCTCGTCGAGGCCATCGGCGGCACGGTCACCTTCATCGGCGCGCTCATCGCGATGCTCGTCATCGACCCCGTGCTGCTCGGCCTGACCGTGCTCGTCATCGCGATCGCGATCACGACCGTCACGCTGCTGTCGAGGCACGTGCGCGAGGCGTCGCACGCGGCGCAGGCGAAGGTCGGCGACGTCGCGGCATCCGTCGAACGCGCGATCGGCGCCGTGCGCACGATCCGCGCGGCCGGGGCCACCGAACGCGAGATCCGCGACGTCGAGGCGCACGCCGAGGGCGCCTGGCAGATGGGCGTGAAGGTCGCGAAGATCTCCGCCCTCATCGTGCCGGTCGCGGGCATCGCGATGCAGGTGTCGTTCCTCGTGGTGCTCGGCGTCGGCGGTTTCCGCGTGGCATCCGGCGCTCTCGAGGTCGCCGACCTCGTCGCCTTCATCCTCTTCCTGTTCATGATGATCATGCCGCTCGGGCTGTTCTTCGGGGCGATCACCTCGGTGAACCAGGCGCTCGGAGCCCTCGGCCGCATCCAGGAGATCCTCGATCTGCCCGATGAGGACGCGCACGACCGGGAGCTCGCGCCGCTCGCGCTCATGGTCGGCGCGGCGAACGAGGGCGTGCTGCCGGAGGCCCCGGCGATCGCCTTCGACGACGTCACCTTCGCCTACGCGACGACGCGACAGGATCCGGCCGACCCCGCGAACGAGTCCGCCGACGAGCACCTGCCCGAGCCCGACGTCACCGACCGCCAGCCGGTCCTGCGCGGCGTCTCCTTCCAGGTGCCGCGAGGGCAGCGCATCGCGCTCGTGGGCCCCTCGGGCGCCGGCAAGTCGACGATCCTCGCGCTCGTCGAGCGGTTCTACGACCCCTCCGTCGGCACGGTGCGCATGGGCGGCCTCGACCTGCGATCGATCGACCGGGCAGAGCTCCGGGCGCAGATCGGCTACGTCGAACAGGATGCCCCGGTGCTGGCCGGCAGCCTCCGCGACAACCTGAAGCTCGGCAGCCCCGACGCGAGCGACGCGGCGTGCGAGCAGGTGCTGCGCGCCGTGAACCTCGGCGGCGTGCTCGATCGCGACCCCGCAGGCCTCGACGCCGCAGTGGGCGACGACGGCATCATGCTCTCGGGCGGCGAGCGCCAACGACTCGCGATCGCCCGCGCGCTGCTCGCCGCTCCCCCGATCCTGCTGCTCGACGAGTCGACCTCCTCGCTCGACGGCGTCAACGAGCGCATGATGCGCGATGCCGTCGACGCGGTCTCCGAGGGTCGCACGCTCATCGTGATCGCGCACCGGCTCTCGACGGTCATCGACTCCGACCGCATCATCGTGCTCGACGAGGGGCGAGTGATCGGCGAGGGCACCCATGCCGAGCTCGTCGCAGCCGTGCCCCTGTACCGCGACCTCGCGGCGCACCAGTTGCTCGTGTGACGTGCGCGTCGCCGCGGCTCCTCGCGGAGCTGCGGCGATGCCACCCTCAGTGCGAACCCGAGTGAAACTCAGTGCTCGCTCGGATGGCGCACCGGCTCGACCTTCGTAGCGTGGACTCCCGCATCCCCCCATCGGATGCCAAGCGCCCACGCCCCACGGAGGACCACCATGACCATCGCAACCGTCTCGAACGAGCGCGATCTCGCACCCCTCGACGAACTGCCCGTCGACCTCATCGACGAGCTGCCCGACTCGAGGGACGACGCGGAGACCGCCACGACCCGAAGCGGTCTCGGCAACTCCTTCGATCGTGTCCAGGCCGGCATCCAGGGCTGGCTCCGGCACTGGGAGCCGCTGCAGCTGCCGGCGTTCACCGCCGTGCGCGACGTCATGCCCGACGACGACCGCGGCCGCTCATCGCTGCAGGCCGCCTCGACCCGGCCCGACGGTGCCGTGCGGCTGACCGCGAGCCTCTACGACCCGCCGAACCGCGACGGCGAACCGCTCGCGTGGTCGCGCAACTGGGCGAGCCTCGCCGTGCTGCCGCCGGCACGGGAGTCGGGCCGGCTCTTCTACCGGTTCCGCGTCTCGAGCCGCCTCGTGCTCGATGGGCAGGCCGCGCTCAGCCTCGTCTCGACGAGCGTGAACTTCGGGGTCGTCGCCGATGCCGCGAAGGCCAGCCCGTTCCACGTCACCGGCTTCGCCACGCCGATCGCACGTCCGCTCATGGGCGTGCAGTGCCGCGAGGACCAGGACGCCTCGGCATCTCAGGTCTTCGAGGGCTCGATCGCCGTGCGCCAGGGCGAGTCCCCGGCGATGGCCTTCGTCATCGGCACCGACCTGCTCTTCGAGAACGGGTGGGTGCGCGTGCACGAGGGTTCGAGCACCTGGATCGGGCCGACCGATCCCGGCGCGAGCGGCACGATCGAGTTCCGCTACGCGCCCGCCGCCATGCTGCGGCTGCTCGGCCGACTCGACGAGCCGCACGCCGGCTGAGCACGCTCGGGGAACACCGCGCTGTACTCCTCAGCCGTGGTGGACGAGAATCGGCGGATGACGCGCTACGTCGTCGTCCTGCCGCTCTCGCCGCTCACCGCGGACGCGTCGTTCACGGTGGCGGACTGGCCGCTGCACGTCACGCTCGTCGAGCCGTTCCTCACGGACCGGCCGCCGCAGCTCATCGCGGCAGCGCTCAGCGGCGTCGCACTCGAGGCCCGGGCGATCAGCAGCACCGCCGGCGAGCCGGCCCTGTTCGGCCGCCGACACGACGTGCCCGTGAACCTCGTCCGCGACGGCGGTGAGATCGCCGCGCTGCGCACGAAGGGGCTCGCGGCCCTCGCCGCCGCCGGGATCGAGATCATCCATCCTCGGGCCGACTTCCGCCCCCACGTCACCGCGAAACGCCACGGCCGACTGAGCCTCGGCGATCGGGTGGTGCTCCGGCAGCTCGCGCTCATCGACATGCGGCCCTCGTCGGGCGCCCATCACCGGCGAGTGCTCGGCGCGTGGCCGCTCGGCGAGGCATCCGTCACCGACTCGGCCCCGCCGACGGCGCCCGACTGAGGCGGACCTCCGTCAGCCCGCCTCGGTCTGCGCGAGCGACGGCTCGTCATCGGGCGAGCTGCGCTTCTGCCATGGCCAGCGGCCGGAGATCTCGAGCTCGAGCGACCAGCTGAGGAACGTCCGGATGAGCACGATGATCGCGAGCACCGCGACCGAGTCGAGCGTCGGGGTCACCGCGACGGTCTTGATGATGTCGGCGGCCACGAGCAGTTCGAGCCCGAGCAGGATCGCCCGCCCGAGCACCCGGCGGAATCGCGTGTACACCGGGTTCACCCGGCGGAGGCCCCGCACCGCCGCGTCGACGACCGCGTAGACGATGCCGATCACGATCGCCGCGACGCCGAGCACGTCGATGACCTCGCCGATCGCTTCGATGACCGTGCCGAACTCCATGAGCGCCCCCTCGCGCACACGGTAGCGCGGGTCAGGTCGGCACCGCGTCAGGCGTGCCGCCGTGCCGTCGACGGATGCCGCGGGCGCGCGCCTTCCCGAGCGCAGGCGTCCGCGGCATCCGCAGGCGGCACGGCGGCGCCACCCCCGCGATCACGCGGCGGTGGCACCTCCGTGGACGCTACGCGTCCTGGTGCTGCAGGTGGTAGCGCAGGCTCGCGAGCTCGGCGCGGAGCGCCGCAGGCACCCGGTCGCCGAACTGGCCGAAGTACGCATCGGTGAGCTCGCACTCCGCGAGCCACGAGTCGCGGTCGACGTCGAAGAGCTGCTCGAGCGCGTCATCCGTGATCTCGAGGCCGTCGAGGTCGAGCGACCCGGAGGCCGGGATCAGGCCGATGGGCGTCTCGACGATGTCGCTCGTGCCCTCGATGCGACCGACGATCCACTCGAGCACGCGCGAGTTCTCACCGAACCCGGGCCAGAGGAACGAGCCGTCCGAACCCTTGCGGAACCAGTTGACCTGGAAGATCTTCGGCGCGTTCTCACCGAGCACGCGACCCATCTTGACCCAATGGCCCCAGTAGTCGGCCATGTTGTAGCCGCAGAACGGGAGCATCGCGAACGGGTCGCGGCGGAGCTCACCGACGGTGCCTTCGGCGGCGGCGGTCTTCTCCGACGAGATCGTCGCGCCCATGAAGACGCCGTGCTTCCAGCTGCGCGCCTCGGCGACGAGCGGCACGTTCGTCGCGCGGCGGCCGCCGAACAGGATCGCGTCGATCGGCACGCCGTCGTGGGCGTCCCAGTCATCGGAGATCTGCGGGCACTGGGCCGCTGCCACGGTGAAGCGCGAGTTCGGGTGCGCAGCGGGGCGACCCGAGTCGGGCGTCCACGGATTGCCCTGCCAGTCGGTGAGCTCGGCGGGCGCCTCGTCGGTCAGGCCCTCCCACCAGATGTCGCCGTCGGGGCGCAGCGCCACGTTCGTGAAGATCGTGTTGCCCCAGAGGGTCTGCACGGCCGTCGGGTTCGTGGTCTCGCCGGTGCCCGGCGCGACGCCGAAGAAGCCGGCCTCGGGGTTGATCGCGTAGAGGCGGCCGTCGTCGCCGGGGCGCATCCAGGCGATGTCGTCGCCGATCGTCTCGACCTTCCAGCCGGGGATCGTCGGGCGCAGCATGGCGAGGTTGGTCTTGCCGCACGCCGACGGGAACGCGGCGGCCACGTGGTGCGCCTTGCCCTCGGGCGAGGTGATCTTGATGAGCAGCATGTGCTCGGCGAGCCAGCCCTCGTCGCGCGCCATGACGCTCGCGATGCGCAGCGCGAAGCACTTCTTGGCGAGCAGCGCGTTGCCGCCGTAGCCCGAGCCGTACGACCAGATCTCGCGGGAGTCGGGGAACTGCACGATGTACTTGGTGTCGTTGCAGGGCCAGTCGGCCTCGGCGCGGCGGTGGCCGACGCCGTCGATGAGCGGGTAGCCGACCGAGTGCACGGTGCGCACCCACGGCTCGCCGGCCTCGATGAGGCGGTAGACGGCGTCGCCCATGCGGGTCATGATGCCCATCGAGAGCACGACGTAGGGCGAGTCGGTGATCTCGACGCCGAGCTGCGAGATGGGGCCGCCGAGCGGGCCCATCGAGAAGGGCACGACGTACATCGTGCGGCCCTTCATCGAGCCGTCGAAGACGTCGGTCAGCTCCGCGCGCATCTCGCGCGGGTCGCGCCAGTTGTTCGTGGGGCCGGCGTCCTCTTCGTACGTCGAGCAGATGAACGTGCGATCCTCGACGCGCGCGACGTCCTTCGGGTCGGTGCGCGCGAGGAAGCTGTTGGGCCGCCACTCGGGGTTCAGCTTGATGAGCTTGCCCTCCGCGACGAGCTGCTTCGTCAGCAGGTCGGCCTCGTGCTGCGAACCGTCGCACCAGACGATCTCATCGGGCTTGGTGAGGCCGGCGATCTCGTCGACCCACGCGCGCAGGGCTGCGTCGGTGGTTCCGCGACGGATGCTGCCGGCCGAGTCGGATGCCTCTGTGCCGATCGAGAACTCGGAGATGGTCATCTTCGTCCCTTTCCAAAAGGTGCCGACCGAGGGCCGGAACTGGTTCGTACTTCAAGAATGCGGGCTGTTGGAGCATCCGTTCGGCCAAATCGATCGTTAAGAATGTGCGATCTTTCGCTATCCTTAAGCCATGAAGGCAGGCTCCCCCGATCTCGCGACCCTCGGCCAGCGCATCCGCCATTTCCGCAGCCGGCGCGGGCTCACGCTCGACCAGCTCGGCGATGCGGTCGGCATGGCCGGCAGCCAGCTCTCGCTCATCGAGAACGGCAAGCGCGAGCCCAAGCTCTCGCTGCTCGACTCGCTCGCGGCGTCGCTCGACGTCGAGCTGGCCGACCTCCTCTCCCGCGAGGCGCCGAGCCGGCGCGCCGCGCTCGAGCTCGAACTCGGGCGCGCGCAGTCGAGCCCGCTGTACGCGAGCCTCGGACTGCCCGCGATCCGCCCCGGCCGCGGCATCACCGACGAATCGCTCGAGGCGATCGTCGGGCTCCACCAGGAGCTGCAGCGGCGGGCGAGCGAGGCCATCGCGACGCCCGAGGAGGCGCGGCGGGCCAACACCGAGCTGCGCGAGCGCATGCGCGAGCGCGACAACTACTTCCCCGACATCGAGCAGCTCGCCGAAGACCAGGTGCGCTCCTCCGGCCACCGCTCGGGCGCCCTCACCCACCGCGAGGTGAGCGTCATGGCCGAGAAGCTCGGCTTCCAGCTCATCTACGTCGACGACCTGCCCGACTCGACGCGGTCGATCACCGACATCGCGAACGGGCGCATCTACCTGCCGCCGGCGTCGATCCCCGGCGGCCACGGCCTGCGCTCGATGGCGCTCCAGGCGATGGCGCACCGCCTGCTCGGGCACGAGCGACCGGCGAGCTACGCGGAGTTCCTCTGGCAGCGGCTCGAGATCAACTACTTCGCCGCCGCGTGCCTGATGCCCCGCGAGGCATCCGTCTCGTTCCTGCAGGCCGCGAAGAAGGAGAAGCGACTCGCCATCGAGGACTTCCGCGACGCGTTCGGCGTCACGCACGAGGCGGCGGCGCTGCGCTTCACGAACCTCGCGACGAGCCACCTCGACATGACGCTGCACTTCCTCCGCGTCGCGGGCGACGGCGCCCTGCTGAAGGGGTACGAGAACGACGGCCTGCCCCTGCCGACCGACGTCACGGGATCGATCGAGGGCCAGTGGGTGTGCAAGAGGTGGAGCGCCCGCACCGCGTTCGGCCACACCAACCGCACGACCGAGAACTACCAGTACACCGACACTCCCGCCGGCACCTTCTGGTGCGCCACGCAGACGGGGCGCACGGATGCCGCGGAGTTCTCGATCTCGGTCGGCGTGCCGTTCAACCAGGCCAAGTGGTTCCGCGGGCGCGAGACGACCCAGCGCGCCGTGTCGACCTGCCCCGACGAGTCGTGCTGCCGCCGTGCGCCGTCGGAGCTCGCCGAGCGGTGGGCCGGGCGGGCCTGGCCGAGCGCCCGCCTGCACGCGCACGTGCTCTCGCCGCTGCCCTCCGGCACGTTCCCGGGCGTCGACGATTCCGCGGTCTACCGGTTCCTCGAGGCGCACGCCGAGCAGTAGCCCCGGTTCCTCCCCTGCCCACCCTTCCGGCTCCCGCCGCGCCCGCGCCCTCGCTGACCGAGCCCACTCCCATCCGCCGCGCCGAGTCGCCGGATGAATCGCGCGACACGCCGTGACCGAG
>NZ_JBHURI010000040.1:0-40369 GCF_042673425.1 Agromyces sp. NPDC056965
GCGTGCACACCTCGTGCACGCGGCATCCGACCTCGATCAGCCCTCGATCAGACCCCGACGACCTCGCGCTCGGCCTCGGCGGGCACGGCGCTGCGGAGCGCGCGGTTGACCGCGGAGACGACCGCCTTCAGGGATGCCGTGGAGATGTCGGCGTCGATGCCGACGCCCCAGAGCACGCGGCCCTCGACCTCGAGCTCGACGTAGGCCGCTGCCAGTGAGTTGCCGCTCGCGCCGAGCGTGTGCTCGACGTAGTCGCGCAGCTGCACCGAGACGCCCTCGGCGCCCAGCACCGCGAGGAACGCGGAGATCGGGCCGTTGCCGCTCGCGTCGGCCTCGACGCGCTCGTCGCCGTCGCGCAGGCCCACCCGTACGTTGACGACGCCGTCGAGCGCGCTCTCGGTGCGCAGCGACAGCAGTTCGAACCGGCCCCACTTCTCGTCGGGGCGCTCCTGCGGCGCGGGCAGGTACTCGTCGTTGAAGACGCGCCAGATCTCGTCGCTCGAGACCTCGCCGCCCTCGGCGTCGGTCTTGGCCTGCACGACGCCCGAGAACTCGATCTGGAGGCGGCGCGGCAGGTCGAGCGCGTGGTCGGTCTTCAGCAGGTAGGCGACGCCGCCCTTGCCCGACTGCGAGTTCACGCGGATGACGGCCTCGTAGCTGCGACCGAGGTCGCGCGGGTCGACGGGCAGGTACGGCACGGCCCACTCGAGTTCGCCGAGCGTGACGCCGCGGCGCTCCGCCTCGGCGTCCATGGCTTCGAAGCCCTTCTTGATCGCGTCCTGGTGCGAGCCCGAGAAGGCCGTGTAGACGAGGTCGCCGGCCCACGGGTGACGCTCGGGCACGGGCAGCTGGTTGCAGTACTCGACGGTGCGCTTGACCTCGTCGACGTCGGAGAAGTCGATCTGCGGGTCGATGCCCTGCGTGAACAGGTTGATGCCGAGCGCGACGAGGTCGACGTTGCCGGTGCGCTCGCCGTTGCCGAAGAGGCAGCCCTCGATGCGATCTGCGCCGGCCAGATAGCCGAGCTCAGCCGCGGCGACGGCGGTGCCGCGGTCGTTGTGGGGGTGCAGCGAGAGGATGACGTTCTCGCGGTGGGCGAGGTGCCGCGACATCCATTCGATCGAGTCGGCGTAGACGTTGGGCGTGGCCATCTCGACGGTCGCCGGCAGGTTGATGATGACCTTGCGCTCGGGCGTCGGCTCGAAGATCTCGATGACCTGGTTGCAGACGTCGACCGCGAACTCGAGCTCGGTGCCGGTGTAGCTCTCGGGCGAGTACTCGTAGTAGACCGTGGTGCCCGGAATCGTCGACTCCATCTCACGGCACTTGCGAGCACCGTGCAGGGCGATGTCGATGATGCCCTGCCGGTCGGTGCGGAAGACGACCTCGCGCTGCAGGATGCTCGTCGAGTTGTAGAGGTGCACGATGGCCTGCTTCGCGCCGGCGATCGACTCGTAGGTGCGCTCGATCAGGTGGTCGCGCGCCTGCGTCAGCACCTGGATGGTGACGTCGTCGGGAATCGCGTTCTCCTCGATGAGGCTGCGCACGAAGTCGAAGTCGGTCTGGCTCGCCGAGGGGAACCCGACCTCGATCTCCTTGTAGCCCATCTTGACCAGGAGGTCGAACATGATGCGCTTGCGCTCGGGGCTCATCGGGTCGATGAGGGCCTGGTTGCCGTCGCGCAGGTCGACGGCGCACCAGCGCGGCGCCTGCTCGATGCGCTTCGACGGCCACGTGCGATCGGGCAGGTCGACGCGGATCTGCTCGTGGAACGGTCGGTAGCGATGCACGGGCATCGACGACGGCTGCTGGGTGTTCTGCATTGGGTGCTCTTCTCGCTTACGGATGGGTTTCAGCCGACGACGAACTCCGCAGCGAGGGAGGCCTGAGAACTAGGACTCGCTGCGGCAGCTAAGGAGAAGCAGGCCGTGAAGCACACGCCAAGGCTAACACCACCGCTCTTCGGTCGCGCAACATGACGGAACGAGCGGATGCCTCCCCCGACGCATCCGCTCGTTCCGTTCCCCTCCGCGCCTCGCGTTCAGCTCCCTAGTCGACCGCGAGGGCGACCACCGGCGAGACGCGCATCGCGCGCCGCGCCGGGGCGATGGAGGCGACGAGCGTCAGGACGCCCGCCGCCACGAGCAGTCCGCCGAAGAGTGCCCACGGAACCCCCGGCAGCACGAACGTCGGATCGCCTTGAGCGCCGCCGAGCAGGGCCTGGGCGCCCGCCCAGCCGTAGCCGAAGCCGAGCACGATACCCGTGACGGTGGCCGCGAGCGTGAGCGCCGCGCTCTCGACGACGATCATGTGGCGCAGCTGCCGTCGGTCGAAGCCGAGTGCGCGCAGCAGGCCGAGCTCCCGAGTGCGCTGCATGACGCTGAGCGACAGGGTGTTCACCATGCCGATCGCCGCGATGAGCGCGCTGAAGCCGATGAGCACCGTGAAGATCGCCACGGTGACGTTCAGCATCTCCTCGATGCCCGCGTAGACCTCGGGCTGCGCCTCCGCCGCGGCGACCAGCATCGCCCGGTACGACTCCATCGTGACCGAGAAGGTCGTCACGAGCGTGACGCCGATCACGAGGCCGATCGTCATGCGCGAGCTCCGCTCGGGGTGACGCACCGCGTTCTCAGCCGCGAGCCGTGCGGCAGGCGACGCACCGAACAGGCGGCCGACAAGACGCAGCACCGGCGGCATCACAACGTGGGCCCCGAGCACGATGCCCGTGAACGAGACGAGGCCGCCCACCATGCCGACGAGCACGCCGTACGGTTCGGTGAGGCCCCAGATCACGCCGGCGACCAGCAGGGCGATGCCCACGATGAAGAGCACGAGGGCGGTGACGTTGCGGCCCCGGCGACGGCCGAGCTCCTCGCGGTCCTGCTCGTTGGCGTTGCCGATCGCCTGGATCGGGCGCACCCGCAGCACGCGGCGCGATCCGACCCACGAGGCCAGCCACGTGGTGATGACGACGGCGATCGCCGGGAGGACGACGGCGACGTTCAGGTAGTCGTAGTCGGTCGCGGGCATCAGCTCGTTCGCGACGGCCACCTGCTCGATGCCGAAGGCGATCGCGGTTCCGGCGAGGACGCCGATCGCCGCGCCGAGGACGCCGATCAGCAGCCCCTCACGGGCGATCTGCGCGCGCTGGGCACGAGCGCTCGAGCCGATGAGGCGCAGCAGGGCGATGAGCCGGGTGCGACCCGCCACGACGGTCGAGACGGTGTTGGCCGTGACGATCGCGCTCACGTAGACCGCGATCACGATGAAGACCACGGCGACGATGCCGAGCATCAGCGCGACGGTCGAGCTCTGGCCGGTGACGTCGTCGGCGGCGATCGCGGCGGCGAGCAGCCCCGTGATGTGCAGCAGGGCGACGCCGAACGTCCCCGCGAGCGCGGCGACGAGGAGTGTCGGCCACTGGTCCTTCAGCCGCGTGTGCATCAGGCCGCGACCTCCATCGAGAGCATGAACGAGGAGATCTCCTCGGCGCTCGAACGGCCCGAGTCTCGCACGATGCGGCCGTCGGCGAGGTAGAGGATGCGGTCGGCGTGACTCGCGGCGACCGGGTCGTGCGTGACCATCGCGATCGACTGGCCGTAGCGCGCGCTCGCAGCCGCGAGCAGGCCGAGCACCTCGCGGCCGGTGCGCGAGTCGAGGTTGCCCGTCGGCTCGTCGGCGAAGACGAGGTCGGGTCGGGTGGCGAGGGCGCGGGCGATCGCCACGCGCTGCTGCTGCCCGCCCGAGAGCTCGTGCGGGCGATGCCCGATGCGGGGCCGCAGGCCGAGCGTGTCGAAGAGCTCGTCGATCCACGCCTGTTCGTCGCGCGTCGGGCGGCGCCCGTCGAGATCGAACGGCAGCATCACGTTGCCGCGCACGTCGAGCGTCGGCACGAGGTTGAACGACTGGAAGATGAAGCCGATGCGGCGACGACGGAGCACGGTCAGCGCGGAGTCGGCGAGCCCGGTGATGTCGGTGTCGCCGAGCCACACCTGGCCGTTCGTCGGCGAGTCGAGTCCCGCCATGATGTGCATGAGCGTGGACTTGCCGGAGCCCGACGGGCCCATGATGGCCGTGAACTCCCCGCGGCGCAGGCCGAGCGAGACGTCGTCGAGGGCGGTCACGGTGCTCGCACCGGTTCCGTAGCGCTTGCCGAGTTCGGCGACGCGGGCGATCAGGCCGAGGTCGGAGGGTTGGATCTGCATGCCTTCGACGCTACGGACGGCACGGGCACCGGGGCATCCGGCTCATGGATGGTTCGCCGTCATCCTGCAGGATGACCCGCCGTCACCCGCGAGTGCCGCGCGGTCAGGGAGCTGCCGGGAGATCGTGCTCGTAGGCGAACACCACGAGCTGCACGCGATCGCGGAGCCCGAGCTTGGCGAGGATCCGGCTCACGTGCGTCTTCACCGTCGCCTCCGAGAGGAACTCGGATGCCGCGATCTCGCCGTTGCTGAGGCCGCGCGCCGCGAGTGCGAAGATCTCGCGTTCGCGGGGCGTCAGCTCCGCCCAGGCTGCGGGCGCCGGGCGCCGGCCGCTCCCCCGGCCCACGTGCGCGAAGAGCGCGCGCGTCGCTGCAGCCGCGATCACCTGATTGCCCTGGTGCACCGTGCGGATCGCCGCGAGCAGGAATTCGGGGTCGGCGTCCTTCAGCACGAACCCGCTCGCACCGGCCCGGATCGCGCGCGCCGCGTTCTCGTCGAGGTCGAAGGTCGTCAAGACCACGATGCGCGGCGGGGCGACGCCGTCGCGGTCGGCGGCAGCGAGGATCTGCTCGGTGGCCGCGATGCCGTCCTGCACCGGCATCCGCACGTCCATGAGCACGACGTCGGGGCGTTCGCGGCGGGCGAGGTCGACGGCGGCGCCGCCATCGCTCGCCTCACCGACGACCTCGAGGTCGGGCTGGGACTCGACGAGCATGCGCACGCCGGCGCGGAACAGCGCCTGGTCGTCGACGAGAGCGACGCGGATGCCGCTCATGCCGGCCTCCCCGCCTGCGCCGGGATTCGCGCGGTCACGCGGAACATGTCATCGGCGCCGGCCTCGACGAACAATGTGCCGCCGGCGAGCTGCGCCCGTTCGCGCATGCCCGGGATGCCGTGGCGGAACGCGTGCGACTCGGGGGCGGAGGCATCCGCTCGCCTGGCGTTCACGAGCGAGACCGTGACGCCGTCGGCATCCCAGTCGAGTCCGAGGTGCACGGGTGCGGAGACGTCGCCGTGGCGGAGTGCATTCGTGAGGCCTTCCTGTGCGATGCGGTAGACCGCGATCTGGTGGCCGGTGCCGAGCGGCAGTCGCTCCCCGGTCTCGGTGAAGCGGAGGTCGAGCCCGGCCGCGCGCACCTGGGCGAGCAGGCCGTCGAGGTCGTCGAGCACGGGCTGGGGCGCCCCCGCCTCGTCGTGGCGGAGTTCGGCGAGGAGCAGGCGCACGTCGCCGAGCGCTCCGCGTGCGACGCCTGCGATCGTGCCGAGGGCGTCGACGGCGGCCTCGGGCCGAGTGGGCGCCGCGAATCGGGCACCATCGGCCTGCGCGATCACGACCGCGAGCGAATGCGCCACGACGTCGTGCATGTCGCGCGCGATGCGGTTGCGCTCCTGCTCGACGACGTAGCGGTACTCGACGAGCTGGCGCTCGCGGTTCGCGACCTCTTCGCGCCGCCGCACCTCGCGCGTGTCGCGAACGGAGCGGACGAGCAGTCCCGCCGTCCACGAGAGCACCAGCACCGCGATGGAGGCGACGAACAGCACGAGCGTCAGGACGACCATGCTGACCGTGTCCTGCGGACCGACGAACCCGGCGTTGTCGATGAGCGGCTTGACGACGGCGAGGTAGCCGGTCGCGAGGAGTGCACCGACACCCGCGGAGACGAGGCCCAGCCACTTGACCAGTCGACCGCCGTGGGCCGCGGTCGAGTACAGCACTCCGAGCACCGCGGTGTCGTACAACTGCAGGTCGCGCAGCCACAGCATCTGCACGAGCGCCCCGCCCCAGGCGAGGCCGAGCGACCAGGCGGGCGAGACACGGCGCATCGCGAGCGCGGCCGAGAACGCGAGGAGTGCGACGATATCGGCCCATTCGCCGAGCACCGCGAACGGCATGCACACGAATGCGAACACGACGGCGAGCACGATGTCGGTCGTGAGCTTCGCGCGGCTGATCCTCATGGGCACCGATCCACCGTACGCGCTCGGGCGGCTGCGAGCCTCAGCGGGCGCGCGGAATCATCCTCCAGTCGTACGCGGCGACGGCCGTGACGACCGACTCCGCTCGACCGCGTCGAACGCGTCGAACGCCTCAGAAGCCGAGGCGGCCGAGCTGCTTCGGGTCTCGCTGCCATTCCTTGGCGACCTTCACGTGCAGCGCGAGGTGCACCTTGCGACCGAGCAGGCCCTCGATCTGCGCGCGGGCGGTCGTGCCGACCTCGCGCAGCCGTGAACCGCCCTTGCCGATGATGATGCCCTTCTGGCTGTCGCGCTCGACGTAGAGGTTCGCGTAGATCTCGAGCAGGTCCTTGTCTTCGCGCTCGACCATGTCGTCGACCGTGACCGCGATCGAGTGCGGCAGTTCATCGGAGACGCCTTCGAGCGCGGCCTCGCGGATGAACTCGGCGATGCGCTCGCTCGTGTCCTCATCGGTCAGCGTCTCGGCCGGGTAGAGCGGCTGCTCGGATTCGGGCAGCAGCGCGAGCAGCTCGTCGACGAGCACCTCGAGCTGATCGCCCTGCGGCGCGGAGACCGGGATGATCGCCGCCCACTCGCGCAGTTCCGAGACGGCGAGCAGGTGCTCGGCGATCTTCGACTTCGACGCGGCATCCGTCTTCGTGACGATCGCGACCTTCTTGGCCCGCGGGTACTGCTCGAGCTGCTCGTTGATGTAGCGGTCGCCCGGCCCGATCGGCTCGTTCGCCGGCACGCAGAACGCGATCACGTCGACGTCGCCGAGGGTCGACTGCACGAGCGAGTTGAGCCGCTCGCCGAGCAGCGTGCGCGGCCGGTGCAGGCCCGGCGTGTCGACGAGGATGATCTGGCCGTGCTCGCGGTGCACGATGCCGCGGATGGCGCGGCGCGTCGTCTGGGGCTTCGAACTCGTGATCGCGACCTTCTCACCGACGAGGGCGTTCGTGAGCGTCGACTTGCCGACGTTGGGCCGCCCCACGAACGAGACGAATCCGGCATGGTACTCAGCCACGGGTGTTCCTTCCATCGGTGTCGCTCGACTCGAACGCGCTCTGCACGTCGATGAGCGCCTGGTCGCGCTCGACGAGGATCGTCGAGATGCGCTTGCGTCTGCCTTCGGTGCGCTCGGCCTCGAGCAGGAGCCCCGAGACCGTGACCCGCTCGCCGGGCTGCGCGAGACGACCGAGCTCCTTCGCGAGCAGGCCGCCCGCCGAGTCGACGTCGTCGTCTTCGATGTCGAGCCCGAAGAGCTCGCCGAGCTCGTCGATCGGCAGGCGCGCGTTCACGCGGAAGCGCCCGCCGCCGAGGTCCTCGACCTGGGCAGCCTCGCGGTCGTACTCGTCGGAGATGTCGCCCACGAGCTCTTCGATGACGTCTTCGAGGGTGACGAGACCCGCGATGCCGCCGTACTCGTCGACGACCATCGCGAGGTGGTTCGACTCGAGCTGCATCTGCCGCAGCAGCGCGTCGGCCTTCATCGACTCGGGCACGAAGAGCGCCGGGCGCACGAGCTCGCCGACCGTGAGCCCCTCGGCGTCGAGCGGCCGTTCGAACCCGAGTCGCGCGAGGTCGCGGAGGTAGAGCACGCCCGTCACGTCGTCGGCGTCGCGCTCGACCACGGGGATGCGCGAGTATCCCTCTTTCAGGAACACCGCCATCGCGTGCGGCAGGTGCGCTGCGGCCTCGATCGTGACCATGTCGGTGCGCGGCACCATGACCTCGCGCACGACGGTGTCGTTGAACTCGAAGATCGAGTGGATCAGTTCGCGGTCGCCCTCTTCGAGCACGTCGAGCTCGGTGGCCTCGTCGACCATGCTGAGCAGCTGCTCTTCACTCGAGACCCCGGCGAACTTGATGCGGCCCGGCGTCACGCGGTTGCCGAGCGAGACGAGCGCGCCGGCGAGCGGTCCGAGCAGCACGCGCAGGAAGTGCACGAGCGGTGCCGTCAGACGCAGCACCGTCTCGGCGTTCACACGGCCGACGCTTCGGGGGCTCGCTCCGACGAGCACGAACGAGACGGCGGTCATGATGAGCGCCGAGTAGAGCAGCACGAGCCACACGTTGTCGAGGAACGAGGCGAAGGCGAGGGTCACGAGCACCGCCGCCGTCGTCTCGGCGATGATGCGCACGAAGTTGACGGCGTTGACGTGCGCGCCGGTGTCTTCGGCGATCGCGAGCAGCGATCGTCGGGCGCGCGACTCGAACGCGAGGTCCGTCACGTCGGCGCGGGAGCTCGACGCGATCGCCGAGTCGACGGCGGCCATGAGACCGCCGAACGCGACGAGCACGAAGGCCACGCCGAGGAAGAGCCAGGGCTGCATGTCAGCGGCGCCGCTCCTGCATCGAGAATCCGACGAGGATGTCGCGCTGCACGCCGAACATCTCCTTCTCCTCCGCGGGCTCCGCGTGGTCGAAGCCGAGCAGGTGGAGGATGCCGTGGGTCGTCAGCAGCAGCAGTTCGTCGATGAGCTGGTGCCCGGCCGTGCGCGCCTGCGCCTCGGCCACCTGCGGGCACAGCACGATGTCACCGAGCAGCCCTGCCGGGGTCGGCGCGTCGTCGGTGCCCGGACGCAGCTCGTCCATCGGGAAGCTCAGCACGTCGGTCGGGCCGGGCTCGTCCATCCACTGCACGTGGAGCTGCTCCATGGCGCCCTCGTCGACCAGCACGATGGCGATCTCGGCATCGGGGTGCACGTGCATCGCGTCGAGCGCATAGACGGCCAGCCGCTGGATGGCTGCCTCGTCGACGTCGATCGCGGACTCGTTGTTGATCTCGATGCTCATGCCTTGCCCTTCCTCGGCAGGTGGTCGCGGGGGCCGGCGCCGCGCCGTTCGGCGCGATTGGCGAACTCGCGCGCCTGGTCGCGCTCGAATCGCTGCGCCTGTTGGCGTTGGTCGAACTCGGTGTAGGCGTCGACGATGCGGCCCACGAGGGTGTGCCGTACGACGTCGTCGCTCGTGAGACGCACGAACTCGATGTCCTCGACGTGGTCGAGGATGCGCGTGACGAGCCGCAGGCCGCTGGCGCCGCCGGGCAGGTCGATCTGCGTGATGTCGCCGGTCACGACCATGCGCGAACCGAACCCGAGGCGCGTCAGGAACATCTTCATCTGCTCGGGCGTCGTGTTCTGCGCCTCGTCGAGCACGACGAAGGAGTCGTTGAGCGTGCGGCCGCGCATGTAGGCGAGCGGGGCGACCTCGACGGTGCCCGAGGCCAGCAGCTTCGGCACGAGCTCGGGGTCCATCATCTCGTTGAGCGCGTCGTAGAGCGGCCGCAGGTACGGGTCGATCTTGTCGGTGAGGGTGCCGGGCAGGAAGCCCAGGCGCTCACCCGCCTCGACCGCCGGACGCGTCAGGATGATGCGGCTGACCTCTTTGCGCTGCAGCGCCTGCACGGCCTTGGCCATCGCGAGATAGGTCTTGCCGGTGCCGGCGGGGCCGATGCCGAACACGATGGTGTGCTCGTCGATCGCGTCGACGTAGGCGCGCTGGCCCTCGGTCTTCGGCCGGATGGTCTTGCCGCGGCTCGAGACGATGACCTGTCCGAGCAGTTCGGACGGCTTTGCGTTGGAATCGGCGTCGAGCATTCGGGCCGAGCTCCTCACTTCGGTGGGGGTGGGATCCTGCCCGGCTCGCACGAGCTCGAGCAGTTCTTCGATGAGTCGGCGCACGTGCATGCGCCCGTCGGCGTCGCCCCGGATCGCGATCTCGTTGCCGCGGACGTGCACCTGCACGCCGGGGTACTCGCGCTGCACCTGGGCGAGCAGACGATCCTGGGGGCCGAGGAGTCGCACCATGGCGATTCCGTCGATGGTGAGCCGCTCCTCGTCGGCCGTGGCGGCCTCCGCCGGCGAGCGGTCGGCTGCGGCGCTCTCGCCGATCGGATCAGTATCCGGCAAGCGTGGCCTCCTCGAGGCCGCCGGCCAGCACGTGCGCGTGCACGTGGAAGATGGTCTGGCCCGCGGCGGCACCCGTGTTGAAGACGAGGCGGAACTGGCCGCCGGCGAGTTCGTCGGCGACGCCCCGCGAGACCTCCACGAGTTCGGCGAGCAGCCCCGGGTCGCCGGCGGCGAGCTCGACGACGTCGCGGTACTCCCCCGTCTTCGGCGTCACGACGACGTGCACGGGCGCCTTCGGCGCGATGTCGTGGAACGCGATGACGCGATCGGTCTCCGCGACCACGCGCGCGGGGATCTCACGGGCGGCGATGCGCTCGAAGAGGGTCGGTTCTGCGCGGGACTCGGTCATGACTCCATCGTAGCGACGGATGCCTCACCACCGCCCGAGCGCGACGTTCAGCACCGCGATCGCGGCCGGCCCCGCCGTCGAGGTGCGCAGCACGGATGCCCCGAGCCGCACGGGCTCGGCTCCGGCGGCGACGAGGCGCTCGATCTCCGCCGGCGAGATGCCGCCCTCTGGGCCGACGACGAGGGCGAGGTCGCGGCCGTCGGGGCGGATGTCGGTGAGCGTCGCCGCCGCGGTCGGCTCGAGCAGCAGCATCCGCTGGCCGTCGAGGCGCTCGACGAGCTGGCCCGTCGTCGTGACGGGTGCGACGGCAGGCAGCCAGGCCCTGATCGACTGCTTGACGGCCTCGCGCACGATCGTCGCCCAGCGCTGCCGGCCCTTCTCGGCCTTCGGCCCCTCCCAGCGCGACACCGAGCGGCTCGCCGCCCACGGCACGATCGCGTCGACGCCGAGTTCGGTCGCCGCCTGCACGGCGAGCTCGTCGCGATCGCCCTTGGCGAGTGCCTGCACGAGGGTGATGCGCGGCGAGGCGGCCTCTTCGACGAGCACCTCGTCGACCGTCAGTTCGAGTTCGCGCGCTCCGGTCGACGCGACGACGCCGTGCACGAGCGTGCCGCGTCCGTCGCCGATCGCGATGCGCTCACCCGCGCGCACCCGCGAGACGGTCACCGCATGGCGCGCCTCGTCGCCCGTGAGCGCCACCGTCGCACCGGGTGCGACGGCGGAGAGATCGAGCGATTCGTCGAGGTAGAGGTGGCTCACCGGGGCATCCGCCTAACCGAGGAACCGGTCGCGCAGGCGGGCGAAGATGCCCTGCTGGAAGTGGCTGAGCTCGGGCGCGGGCGCCTTCTTCGACGCGGCGAACTGCTGCATGAGGTCGCGCTCCTTCGAGGAGAGCTTCGTCGGAGTGACCACCTGGATGCCGACCTTGAGGTCGCCGCGACCCGAACCGCGCAGGCGCGAGACGCCGCGGTCCTTCACGGTGAGGATCTCGCCGCTCTGGAGGCCCGGCTTGAGCTCGACCTCGACGTCGCCGTCGAGTGCGGGAACCTTCGCGTGCGTGCCGAGGATCGCGTCGGTCATCGAGACCTCGAGCGTGCACAGCAGGTCGTCGCCGTTGCGGCTGAAGACGTCGTGGTTCTTGACCTTGATCTCGAGGTAGAGGTCGCCGTTCGGGCCGCCGGCGGGGCCGGCCTCGCCCGAACCCGGCATCTGCAGGCGAACGCCCGTGTCGACGCCGGCGGGGATGTCGACCGGAACGGTGCGGCGCGCACGCACGCGGCCCTGACCCTGGCAGGTCACGCAGGGCGTCGCGATGACGGTGCCGTAGCCGCGGCAGGTGCCGCAGGGGCTCGAGGTCATGACGTTGCCGAGGAGCGAGCGCACCGAGCGCTGGATCGACCCGGTGCCGTGGCAGATGTCGCACGTGACGGGCGAGGTGCCCGGCTGGCAGCACGAGCCGTGGCACGTCTCGCACGTCACCGCGGTGTCGACCTCGATGTCGCGGTGGGTGCCGAAGATGACCTCGTCGAGGCCGACCTCCACGCGCAGCAGCGCGTCCTGACCGCGTTCACGACGCGACCTGGGACCGCGACTCTGCTGGCCGGCCCCGAAGAAGGTCTCGAAGATGTCGCCGAAGCCGCCGAAGTTCTGGCCGCCGCCGAAGCCGCCCTGGTCGCCGAGGTCGTACTGCTGGCGCTGCTTCGGGTCGGAGAGCACGTCGTAGGCGTGCGTGACCGACTTGAACCGCTCGGATGCCTCGGCGCCCGGGTTGACGTCGGGGTGGAGTTCGCGCGCGAGGCGACGGTACGCCTTCTTGATCTCATCGGGTGTGGCGTCGTGGGAGACGCCGAGGACCTCGTAGTGGTCGGCCACGGAGGGCTTGTCCTTTCGATTGCCGGATGCCGGTCGCGTGCGACGGGCGGCGGGTTCAGTTCTCGCCGAGCGTTCGGGAGAGGTAACGGGCGACGGCGCGAACGGCCGCCATGCTGTGGGAGTAGTCCATGCGGGTGGGTCCGACGATGCCGAGGCGCGAGATGTCGCGGCCCGGGATCGCGAAGGCGCTCGAGACGACCGAGGTCTCGCCGAGGCCGAACGAGGCGTTCTCCCGGCCGATGCGCACCGTGACGGCGTGCTCGTCGGCCGCCATCTCGCCGAAGAGCTTCAGCAGCACCACCTGTTCTTCGATGGCCTCGATCACGCCGAGGATCGAGCCGGCGAAGTCCTGCTCGGTGCGCACGAGGTTCGCAGCGCCTGCGACGACGAGGCGGTCCTGGCGCTGCGCGCGCGCCTGCTCGGCGAGCGTCACGGCGAGCGTGTGCAGCACCGCGGCGTGATGGGGGTCGACGTTGTCGATCTCACCCGACAGCGCGTCAGCGGCATCCGCCATCGCGCGACCGCCCGCGATCTCGTTCAGTCGCACCCGAAGGGAGTCGAGCGTCTTCTCGTCGACCGGCTGCTCGAGCTCGGCGAGTCGCTGCTCGACCTGCCCGGAGTCCGTGATGAGGATGCAGAGCACGCGTTCGGGTGCGAGCGAGATGAGCTCGACGTGGCGCACGCGGGCGCTGCCGAAGCTCGGGTACTGCACGACCGCGAGCTGATTGGTGAGCTGCGCGATGAGTCGCACGGTGCGGGCGAGCAGCTCGTCGAGGTCGCTCGATTCGCCGAGGAACGTCTCGATCGCCTGCCGCTGGGCACCGCTCAGCGGGCGCACGTCGGTGAGCTGGTCGACGAAGACGCGGTAGCCCTTGTCGGTCGGGATGCGGCCCGACGAGGTGTGCGGGGCCGCGATCAGCTCCTCTTCTTCGAGCAATGCCATGTCGTTGCGGATCGTCGCCGCGGAGACGCCGAAGGCGTGCCGTTCGACGATCGACTTCGAGCCGACGGGTTCGCGCGACGCGACGTAGTCCTGCACGATCGCGCGCAGAACCGCGAGGCTGCGTTCGGAGACCATGTCCTCGCTTCCCTCCAGCGTTTAGCACTCGTTCTGACTGAGTGCTAATCATATCGCGACATCCCGTGTCGAGGCCGTTGCCAGCCGCAAGGCGCGGCGCTAGCTTATGGGTACCCCCCGCGAGTCACCCCCTTGCCTGCGATACCCGTCGCGCGAGATGCGGTTCATCTGAGAGCCCCCGAAAGGCACGCCCCATGACCGACCCCAACGCCCCTGCCCCCGATTCCGACGGCCGGCCCACGCCGCCCCCGCCCGCTGCACCGCAGCCGACCGCCGCTGCGCCCCTCTCGCAGGAGCAGGACGTGCAGTGGGGGTCCTTCGCCCACCTCGGCGGCGTGCTCGGGTTCCTTCCCGCGCTCGTCATCTGGCTCGTCTTCAAAGACCGCGGCTCGTTCACGAACACCGAGGCCAAAGAGGCGCTGAACTTCCAGATCACGATCCTCATCGGCTACGTGGTGGGCTGGATCCTGACCTTCATCCTCATCGGCGTCCTCGTCGTGTGGGCCGCCTGGATCGTCAGCGTCGTCTTCTCGATCATCGCCTTCCTCAAGGCGAAGGACGGTCAGCACTACCGCTACCCGTTCGCCATCCGCCTCATCAAGTAGGCACTCGGTGCGGAGCGCGCCGAGAGAATTCCTCACTCGTCGTGCTCCGCTGTGCCAGCATGGAGTGTTTCGAACCTCGCCCGTCGGGCGACGAGACCGAATCTCGCCCTCGGGCGAGCCGACCAAGGAGACATCATGTCCGACGCCACCCCTCCTCCCCCGCCGCCCTCGAACCCCTACCAGCAGCCGGGCCAGCAGCTCAGCCCCTCCGACGAGAAGCTCTGGGCGACGCTCATCCACATCGGCGGCATCTTCTTCAGCTTCGTGCCGGCCCTCATCGGCTACCTGATCCTGAAGGACAAGGGACCGTTCGTGCGCGCGCACACCGCGACCGCACTGAACTTCCAGATCACGATGGCCATCGCCTACGTGGTCAGCTACGTCCTCTGGCTGGTCGTCATCGGCTGGTTCATCACCATCGCGATCGGCATCGTCGTGATCGTCTTCAGCATCATCGCCGCGGTGAAGGCCAACCAGGGCCAGCCCTACACCTACCCGCTCTCGATCAAGTTCGTGAGCTGAGCTCCGACGATTCGTCGAGCAGGCGCCTGACCACGGCGTCCGCGAGCAGCCGCCCTCTCCTGGTGAGTGTCACCACTCCCGAGAGGGCGGCTTTCGCGTCCACCAGCTCATCGGCGATGAGCCCGGCGACCGCATGGCGGCCACCTGCATGCAACGAGTCGACGGAGATGCCCTCGCGAATGCGGGTGAGCAGCAGCACGCGCTCGACCTCGCGGGTCGGGGCATCGAGCGTCTCGCGCCCGACCGCCGGCGAGACGCCCGCGGTCACCCGATCGGCATAGGCCGAGGGGTGCTTCGCGTTCCACCACCGCACACCGCCGACGTGGCTGTGCGCACCGGGACCGACGCCCCACCAGTCGTCGCCACGCCAGTATCCGAGGTTGTGCCGTGACCGGTGCGAGGCATCCGTCGCCCAGTTGCTGACCTCGTACCAGTCGTATCCCGCCGCCGCGAGCAGCTCGTCGGCCAGTTCGTACATGTCGGCCTCGAGGTCGTCGTCGGGCTGCGCGAGCTCGCCCCGGCGGATCTGCCGGGCGAGCTTCGTCCCTTCCTCGACGATGAGCGCGTAGGCGCTCACGTGGTCGGGGCGCTCGGCGACGACGGCCTCGACGCTGCGGCGCCAGTCGTCGATCGACTCGCCCGGCGTGCCGTAGATCAGGTCGAGGCTGACGTCGAGGCCCGCCTCGCGGGCCCAGCGCACGACGAGCGGCACCCGCGCCGGATCGTGGGTGCGGTCGAGCGCGGCGAGCACGTGCGGCACCGCCGACTGCATGCCGAACGAGACCCGGGTGAATCCGCCCTCGGCGAGGCGCACGAGGTCGTCGGGCCCGACCGAGTCGGGGTTCGCCTCGGTCGTGACCTCGGCGCCGGGCTCGAATCCGAACTCGTCGCGCACCGCACCGAGCATGCGCACGAGGTCGTCGGCCGGCAGCAGGGTCGGCGTGCCGCCGCCGAAGAAGACGGTCGACGCTGGGCGGGCGGGCACGGCGGATGCCTCGAGCATCTGCCGCGACATCCGGATCTCGGCGATCGCGTGGTCGGCGTAGTCGACCTGGCGCGCGCCCCGCAGTTCGTCGGACGTGTACGTGTTGAAGTCGCAGTACCCGCAGCGCACCCGGCAGAACGGCACGTGCAGGTAGACGCCGAAGGCGCGGTCGCCGGCTCCGACGGCAGCCGAGGCCGGCAGCAGACCGTCGGCGGGCGCAGGGTCGCCGAGCGGCAGGGCGGATGCCACGACTAGACGCCGCCGGCGGGGTGCAGCGCCCGCAGCTCGAGTCGCGTGAGCTCACGGCGACGCTTGCGCTGCATCGGCGCGGTCACTCCGCTCGTGGCGAAGATCGATCGGATGGTAAGCCACACGGTGTCGTCGTCGCGATGTTCGACGATGAAGGACTCCTCGCCGCTCTCGGGGCCATCGGCGGTCGTGCCGTAGGCGAAGCCGATGCGCTCGGGCTCGTCGATCACGTAGACGATGAGCACCGGCACCTGTTCGGCGCCGAACCGCTTCTTGCGCTCGAGCGTCGCCGTCATCCCGGCGGCGATGTAGGGGGTGCCGTCGGCGCCGAAGCGCTCCTCGATGCGCGGCGCCGGCTGCTCGGTGAGCGGCGCGCCCTCGGCGTCGTAGACGATGCCCGGGTACTGGGCGCCGGTGCCGGTCGAGATCTCGGAGACCTCGAAGCCCGACCCGCGCTGGATGCCCCACGTCATGAGGGACTCCGCTGCGCGCTCGAAGCGCTCGAGCCCCGAGCCGAGACGCACCGCGTCTTCAGCCGGGCGGTAGCCGGCCGGCGGGTAGCGGAGCAGATCGGGCGCGAGGGTCGCCCCGATGGCGCCGTACGTGACCGACTGGTCGGTGAAGGTGCTTCGGCGGGTCATCCGTGGGCCTTTCCTGTGGTGCGGCGCCTGCCGGGCGCGCGCGTCTGATGCGACGCAGGCTCGACAGGCATCGTTCGATTCTACGGACGTCGCCTGTGATCGCTCTGGTGATGACGTGAATCCGCGGGTGCTCCGGGGCGCTCAGCGTTCGACGACGGCCGATTCGAGCAGCGAGAGCGTCGCGGCATCCGCGTCGAGTTGGGCGCGAACGCCGAGCGGCAACGGCAGGTTCGGCGGGTTGTGGCCGATCTCGAGATTCGCCAGCACCGGGATGTCGCGGTCGCCGAGCACGTCGAGCACGATCTCGCGCAGCCCTGGGCCGCCATCGGTGACCTCGATGTCGGCGACGGGGCCGACGAGCATGCCTGCGATGCGGTCGAGGATGCCTGCATGACGGAGCACGTGCAGGTCGTTCCAGACCATGGAGGTCGAGGTGTTGACGTCCTCCCAGAAGAGGATCGCGCCGTCGAAGCGTTCGATCGGCAGCGCGAACGGCGTCGCCTGCAGGCGCACGAGGCGGTTCAGGAGGCCGCCGAGCAGCGGGCCCACCGCATGGCCGCCGTTCCAACGTCCCCACTCGGTGTCGGACGGCAGCAGGCCGACCGGCGAGGTGCTCATGAGCAGCCGGCTCGAGATGTCGGCGAGTTCCTGCCGCCGTTCGGCGCCGGTGCCCTGCCATTCGCCGTACCCGAACGTCACCAGATCACCGTGCACCCCCACGAGCCCCGTGCGGGCGTGCAGCGCGAGCAGCACGACGTCGATGTCGCTGAAGCCGATCACGGGCTTGGGGTCGGCCTCGACGGCCGCAGAGTCGATCAGGTCGAGGTAGCTCAGGGTCATGCGACCGCCTGAGAGGGCGAAGATCGCGCGAACCTCGGGGTCGCGGAGCAGCCGGTTGAACTCCCCCGCGAGTTCGGCGGGCGTCGCCGCGCCCCACCACCAGTGGCGCCCAGCTTCGACGAGCGGTGAGAACTGCACGACGAAACCGAGCCCCTCGAGTTCGGCGACGCCGCGCCGGAAGAGCGCCTCCTCCTCGGCGTCGAGTCCTCCCGAGAGCGCCGCCACGGCGACGATGTCGCCGGGTCGCAACGCCTGCGGACGCAGCATCCGGACCATGCCCAGCCCCTTTCGGGGTGAAGTCGACCGCCCGACGCGGCCAGCGCTTCACCCGCCGGCGACCACGCTAGCGCGCGGCACCGTCGGCGTCGATGGCACGGGCGCCAGTCTTCGAGAATGGAGACATGGCAGACACCACTCCTCGCATCGGCAGCTCAGGCCTCAGTCACGTCACCTTCATCGTCACCGACCTCGACCGCATGCAGACGATCCTCACGCGAGTGCTCGGGGCGGTGCGCGTGTACGACAGCGGCGCCGAGACGTTCTCGCTCTCGGAGGAGCGCTTCTTCCTCGTCGGTGATGAGCCGACTGCGACGTGGGTCGCGATCATGCAGGGCGACGGCGGGCTTCCGCGCTCGTACAACCATGTCGCGTTCCAGGTCGACGCCGGTGCACTCGACGAACTGCGTCGAGTGATCGATTCGCTCGGCCTCGAGCAACGCCCGCCGCGCTCACGTGTCGCGGGCGAGGGCGAGTCGATCTACTTCTACGACGACGACGCGCATCTCTTCGAGCTGCACACCGGTTCGCTTCGCGAGCGCCTCAGCGCATACGCGCCGGCGACTCCGCCGAGGTAGGACCCGAAGGCTACTTCTTGTCCTTCTTCTCGACGTCGCCCGAGAGCGCGGCGATGAACGCCTCTTGGGGGACCTCGACGCGACCGACCATCTTCATGCGCTTCTTGCCCTCCTTCTGCTTCTCGAGGAGCTTGCGCTTGCGGCTGATGTCACCGCCGTAGCACTTGGCCAGAACGTCTTTCCGCATCGCACGGATCGACTCGCGCGCGATGATGCGGGCGCCGATCGCAGCCTGGATGGGCACCTCGAACTGCTGGCGCGGGATGAGTTCGCGGAGGCGGCCGGTCATGAGCACGCCGTAGGCGTAGGCCTTGTCGCGGTGCACGATCGCGCTGAACGCGTCGACCTGCTCGCCCTGCAGCAGGATGTCGACCTTCACGAGGTCGGCGGCCTGGTCGCCAGTGGGCTCGTAGTCGAGCGAGGCGTAGCCGGCGGTCTTCGACTTCAGCTGGTCGAAGAAGTCGAAGACGATCTCGCCGAGCGGGATGTTGTAGCGGATCTCGACGCGGTCCTCGCCGAGGTACTCCATGCCGATGAGCGAGCCGCGACGCGACTGGCAGAGCTCCATGATCGTGCCGACGTAGTCCTTGGGCGCGAGGATCGCGGCGCGAACCATGGGCTCGCGCACCTCGACGATCTTCGCCCCGGTCGGGAACTCGCTCGGGTTCGTGACGGTGACGGTCTTCTTGTCTTCGGTCGTCACCTCGTAGATCACCGACGGCGCGGTGGCGATGAGGTCGAGCCCGAACTCGCGCTCGAGGCGCTCGGTCACGATCTCGAGGTGCAGCAGGCCGAGGAAGCCGCAGCGGAACCCGAAGCCGAGCGCGACGGACGTCTCGGGCTCGTAGACGAGCGCGGCGTCCGAGAGCTTCAGCTTGTCGAGCGCCTCGCGGAGCTCGGGGTAGTCGCTGCCGTCGATCGGGTAGAGACCCGAGAAGACCATGGGCAGCGGCTCGGTGTAGCCGGGCAGCGCCTCGGTCGCGGGCTTGGCCGCCGTCGTGACGGTGTCGCCGACCTTCGACTGGCGCACGTCCTTCACGCCGGTGATCAGGTAGCCGACCTCGCCGATGCCGAGGCCCTTCGACGGAGTCGGCTCGGGCGCGCTCACGCCGATCTCGAGGATCTCGTGGGTCGCCTTCGTCGACATCATCTGAATGCGCTCGCGCGGCTTCAGGTGGCCGTCGATCATGCGCACGTACGTCACGACGCCGCGGTAGCTGTCGTAGACGGAGTCGAAGATCATCGCGCGCGCCGGAGCATCCGCATCGCCGACCGGGGCCGGAATGCGCTCGACGACGCGGTCGAGCAGCTCCTCGACGCCGACGCCGGTCTTGCCCGAGACCTTGAGCACGTCGTCGGGCGAACCGCCGATGAGGTCGGCGAGCTCCTTCGCGTACTTCTCGGGCTCTGCGGCCGGAAGGTCGATCTTGTTCAGCACCGGGATGATCTCGAGGTCGTTCTCGAGCGCCAGGTAGAGGTTCGCGAGCGTCTGGGCCTCGATGCCCTGCGCCGCGTCGACGAGGAGGATCGCACCTTCGCACGCCGCGAGCGAGCGGGAGACCTCGTAGCTGAAGTCGACGTGCCCCGGGGTGTCGATCATGTTCAGCGCGTACGAGGCGCCCTCGACCTGCCATGGCATGCGCACGGCCTGGCTCTTGATCGTGATGCCGCGCTCACGCTCGATGTCCATGCGATCGAGGTACTGCGCGCGCATGTCTCGATCGCTCACGACGCCGGTGATACCGAGCATGCGGTCGGCGAGCGTGGACTTGCCGTGGTCGATGTGCGCGATGATGCAGAAGTTGCGGATCAGCGCGGGGTCGGTGGCAGCAGGCACCGGCGGGTTCGTGGCTCTCGGGGACATCCTGACGATTCTCCCATGACTTCGCTTCAGACTTTCGACGGATGCCTCGCGGCGCGCCCCCGGACTACGCTCGGAGCATCATGGCGGTCATCCAGATTCCGAGCGAACGCGTCGCTCCATCGGCCCTGCGGCCGGTCTTCACGGCGCTCCGGCTCGGCCTGCACGTGCTCGTCGTCGGCCTCACGCTGTTCGTGGTCGTGCGCGCTCTCCTCGCCGACGCACCCGACGAGATCGGGGTGACGGTGCTCGCCGTCGCGTTCCTCGCCTGCTACGGCGCCGGCGTCGCGGCAGCCCATCGCAACCTGCCGACGTGGGCACGGGTGATCTGGCTCGTCAGCCTTCTCGTGCTGTGGGTCGGCATGTCGGCGATGACGCCCGACGCGGCCTTCCTCGCCTTCCCTCTCTTCTTCCTCGAGCTGCACGTGCTCGCGGCGCCGATCGCCGTGCCGCTCGTCGTCGTGACCTTCGGCCTGTCGGTCTGGGGCACGGCGACGCACCTCGGGTTCGAGGTCGGCTCGATCCTCGGCCCGCTCATCAGTGCGGGCGTCGCGATCGTGATCGGCCTCGGCTACCGCGCGATGGCGCAGGAGACGCAGGAGCGCCAGGCGCTGATCCTCGACCTCATGGCGACGCGCGAGGAGCTCGCATCGGCGAGCCGGGAGGCCGGCACCCTCGCCGAGCGCGAGCGCCTCGCGAAGGAGATCCACGACACGGTCGCCCAGGGGCTCTCGAGCATCCAGATGCTGCTGCACGCCGCCGAGCGCGACGTCGCCGACGAGCCCACGCAGCAGAAGCTGCGGCTGGCCAGGGAGACGGCGGCGCAGAACCTCGGCGAGACGCGCCGATTCATCCGCGAACTCGCACCGCCGTCGCTCGACGCGCAGACCCTGCCGGCGGCGCTCCGGCGCCTCACCGAGTCGACGACCGAGCAGTCGCAGCAAGCCGGCACACCGCTCAGGGTCGAGTTCTCGACGAGCGGCGAGCCCGTGATGCTGTCGATGGCCGCCGACGCGGCGCTCCTCCGCATCGCGCAGGGTTCACTCGCGAACGTGCTGCAGCACGCCGGGGCCTCGCAGGCCTCCGTCACGCTCAGCTACCTCGGCGACGAGATCGCACTCGACGTCGTCGACGACGGCGTCGGGTTCCGCACCGCTGAGGCATCCGGGGCCGGCGACGATGGGCCCGGCGACGCCGGGCCCGGCGGATTCGGTCTCCGAGCCATCCGTCAGCGCGCGGCGGCCCTCGGCGGCACCGTCGACATCGAGTCGATCCCGGGCGACGGCACGGCGATCTCGGTACGCATCCCGGTGGTGACGCCGTGATCCGCATCCTGCTCAGCGATGACCACCCCGTCGTTCGCGCCGGCATCCGCGCGATGCTCGAGAGCGAGCCCGACCTCGAGGTCGTCGGCGAGGCGACGACGGCCGAAGACGCGGTGCGACTGGCCGAGGCATCCGACGTCGATCTCGTGCTCATGGACCTGCAGTACCCGGGCGCGATGCAGGGCGCCGAGGCGACCCGCCGCATCCGCTCGCAGCCGGGCGCGCCGCGCGTGCTCGTGCTCACGAACTACGACACCGACGCCGACATCCTCGGTGCCATCGAGGCCGGGGCGAGCGGCTACCTGCTGAAGGATGCCCCGCCGGCCGAGCTCATCGCCGCCGTGCACGCCGCAGCGGTCGGCGACGCCGCACTCGCGCCCGGGGTGTCGTCGCGACTCGATGCGTCGCTCGCGAGCTCCGAGCGACTGACCGTCCGCGAGGCCGAGGTGCTCTCGCTCGTCGCGGAGGGCCGCACCAATCGCGAGATCGGCCGCACCCTCTTCCTCAGCGAGGCGACCGTCAAGTCGCACCTCGTGCACATCTTCACGAAGCTCGGCGTCGGTTCGCGCACTGCCGCGGTCGCCAGGGCGCGCGAGCTGGGTGCGATCAGGGCGGGCTGACGGATGCCTCGCGCCCGCGTCGTGCTCGTGCACGGTCTCCGCACCTCATCGTCGATGTGGCGCAGGCAGCTCGAGCTCCTCCGCGGGCATGACCTCGACGTCGTCGCCATCGACCTGCCCGGACACGGCAGCCGGATCGGCGAGCAGTTCTCGATCGATGCGGCGCTGCAGGAGATCGACGCGGCGCTGAACCCCCCTCCCCACACGACCGGCGCAACCGGGGCGGCCGGGCGTCCCGCACCGCGGCTCCTCGTCGGGCTGAGCCTCGGCGGGTACCTCGCGATCGAGTTCGCTGCGCGGCATCCCGGCCGCCTCGACGGACTCGTGGCGGCGTCGTGCAGCACGCGGCCCCGTGGCGCGCCGCTCAGTGGATACCGACGACTCGCAGCGCTCATCGGCCGCATGCCCGACCGCGGTCGAGGGCTTAACGACGCGATGGCCCGGCTCTTCCTCTCCCCCGAGGCCGCCGACGACGTGCTCGCCGGCGGCGTCGCCCTCGACGTCATGGCGCCCGTGCTCGAGGCCGTCGGCGATCTCGATCCCGTCGGAGCGCTCTCGGCGATCGACGCGCCCGTCTGGCTCGTGAACGGCCGCTTCGACCACTTCCGACTCGAGGAGCGCCGGATGCTGCGCGCCACGCGCGACGGACGCCTCGTCATCATCCCCCGTGCGACGCACCTCGTGAGCCTCATCCGCCCCGACGACTTCGCGGCGATCGTGCTCGGCGCCGTGGCGGAACTGGATCGGCGCGCCGCCGCCGGGCGGCGGGTTCGCGGGGCGATCGAGGGGCCCGCCGGTTTCCCCGGGCAACTCGCAGGCGCGCACGTTGGTGACCCACCCGCATAGCTGGTATCATTGCCTGTTGGCTTGCGTGTGGGTCCCACCCCGCACGATTCGCCGGTGAGGCCCCTCTACCTTTCCCGGCACATCCGGTACCCGCACAAGAACGAAAGACGAACTCCACGTGGCAAACATCAAGTCGCAGATCAAGCGCAACCGCACGAACCTCAAGGCGCAGGAGCGCAACAAGGCCGTCAAGAGCGAGCTGAAGACCGTCATCCGCACTGCGAAGGACGCGATCTCCACAGGCGACAAGGAGAAGGCGACGACCGCCCTCCGTGCCGCGACGCGCAAGCTCGACAAGGCTTCGAGCAAGGGCGTCATCCACAAGAACCAGGCCGCGAACCGAAAGTCGGCTCTCGCGAAGCAGGTTGCCGCGCTCTGACGCGAACACGCACTCGATGAAGGCCCCGGCACGGATGTGTCGGGGCCTTCGTCATGCTCGGGGGCAGGCGCGACTCGAGCGGCCTCCGGGCGGGCGCGACTCGGGCGTCGCCGGGTCACCGCCGAGGCTCGGCGCTGGGTACTGGCCGCTCGGCGCTCGGCGCTCGGCGAAGCGAGCCTAGGCGCGGCCGCGCGAGGCGATGACGCCGACGAGTCGCTCGAGGGCGAACACGGGGTCGCGTTCGGCGCCCTTGACCGCGGCATCCGTCGCCGCGAGCGCCTCGATCGCCCGGCCGAGACCCTCATCGGTCCACCCCGCGAGATCGCGCCGAGCACGGTCGACCTGCCAGGGGGCGAGGCCCAGGGAGCCCGCGAGCTGGGCACCCCCGCCACGGGTGCCCGACACCTTGGCCATGGTGCGCACCTTCATGGCGAACGCCGCGACCATCGGCACCGGATCGGCGCCGCTGTCGAGCGCGTGCCGCAGTGCGATGAGCGCCTCGCCGTGCCTGCCGGCGATCGCCGCATCGGCCACTGCGAATGCGTTGGTCTCGACGCGGCCGCCGTAGTAGCGAGCGACGACGGCTTCGGTGATGTCGGACGGCGCGTCGGCCAAGAGCTGGCGGCACGCCGCGGAGAGCTCGCGCAGGTCATCGCTGAACGCACCCACGAGGGCGCGCAGCGCTCCCGGACTGATCTTGCGGCCCGCCGCGCGGAACTCCGCCGCTGCGAAGTCCTGCTTCTCTGCGTCCTTCTTGAGTTCGGCGCACACGATCTCGATGCCGCCGCCTCCGCCTGCGCGAATCGCGTCGAGGAGCTTCTTGCCGCGCACGCCGTTGCGGTGGCGCAGCACGAGGGTCGTCGATTCGGCGGTCTGCCCGAGGTAGTCGAGTGCGTCGAGCAGGAAGTCGTCGCTCGCCCGCTCGACGCCGCTGACCCGGATGAGGCGCGGCTCGCCGAACAGCGATGGACTCGCGAGCGTCAGGAGCTCGCCTCGCCGGTAGCCGTCGGCTTCGAGGTCGCTCACCTCGAGGGCGGGATCTTCAGAGCGCAGGAAGTCGCGCAGCATCGTGATCGACCGCTCGGCGAGCACGTCTTCTGCCCCCGTCACGAGCACCACCGGTGCCGGCCGGATCGCGTGCCACGCGAGCTGCGGGATCGCCACTTTCGTCTTGGGCGATGCCCCTGAGCGCGATGCGCCTGTGCGCGATGCCACCGCACCTCCCGTTCGTCGTATCGAGTCTACGGGCCGCCGGCGACACCGGCCGAGTCGCACGCCCCGTCATCGCGTCGACCTGTCCTCCTCGCCTGAATTCCGGACGATGCCATTCCCGTCGACGCTTCGCTCCTCCTCCTAGTCGGTGTCGGCCGACACGACCTCGCCCGCGAGATCAGCGCGCACCGACCCGGTCTCGCCGAACTCGGTTCGGACGTTGAGTGAGACCTCGGGGACGTCCGAGACAACGGAATCAGGGCCGTACGCGAGCGTGATCATGATCGCGGTGACCTCGCCGTCGGGAAGGCCGACCATCTCCGGCGCGCCGGGAAGCAGGGCCATCGTCTTCTCTGCATCGAGCTCGCGGAGGTCGATGAACCCCGTGGACTCCTCGGCGGTCCTCGTGTCCTTCCGGGACTCGGAGAAGCCACCGTCGTACCGATACGTGATGGTGCGAGGGGCTGCCCCCTCGACCGGCAGCTCGACGGTTGCGTACCCCTCGAAGACATACGCCGACACGACGTCGGTGGTGCCGAACTCCTCTTCGACGTCGTCGACGAACGCCTCGAGCCCGCTGACCGTCCACATCTTCGGCTGCCCGAGAGTAAACAGGTTCGTGCCCGACAGCAGGAGCCATCCCGCGATGACGAAGGCGGCGACGACGCCGACCACTGCCAGCGCGACCGCCTTCGACCGGGACGTGCGCTGCTGCTCTGCCGTTGCTTCTCGAACGCTCATGTCCGAAGCGTGCCACATGCGTTGCTCACGCCCAATCGAACATCGCCGTCGCGACCATCCCGATCCAGTAGATCGCCGCCGAGAGCGCCAGCGCTGCTGCGACGCCGATTCCGACCTTCTGCCACAGTGTGGTGCGCGTGCGGAGACGCCGACCGGATGCCCCGACCAGATACTGCTCGTCGGAGCCCCGGCTCATGGTGACCTGCGCGCGCCGGAACGGGTCGTTCACCGCCTCGCCCGAGCTGCGCTCGTCGCGGTACCGGCGCGTCTGCCGCTCGAACGTCTCCTGCAGGTACCGTACGAGTCCGGGCAGCTCGGCGAGCTGCCCCGGCTTCGAGAAGGCGTGCGCCGGGGCGTAGATCAGCACTCGGTCGTCGACGATCTCCAGGTCGCATCCGGCCGCGGCATCCATCAGCCGGCGCAGGAGGTTCGGCGTGAACACGTACAGCGCGTCGCGCTCGTACCCCGCCGGGCAGTAGAGCGTGAAGAGGCTCTGGAAGTCGCCCTCCACCGAGAGTCGCTGCGACTCCTTCAGCGCGACGCCGAGATTCTTCAGCACGTTGCCGCTCGTGCTGAGCAGCACCATGTTCGGCACCGGCCGTGGCAGCGGGATCATGATGAGCTTCAGACCCCGCAGCCGCCGGCCGCGCGCTGAGACTCCGGCGTACACGAAGGGCGCTTCGCCGTCGAGCGCGTCGACGACGCCGTCCATCACCACGTTCTTCGAGCTCCGGAAGAGGAGCCCCGAGACCGGGAGGTTGAACACCCGGGCTCGGAAGGCGTAGCCCTGCTCAGCGCAGAACGACTCCGCCAGCTCCTGCTGCGCCGAACGTGAGCGGGATCCGCCCACTAGGCCTTTCCGCCGAGGCCGCGGATGACGGCGATCAACTTCTCGTTGTCCTCGTGCTGGATCTCCTTGGCCTGTTCATCGCCGAGTCCGTGCTCGAGGGAGTGCTCGTACGAGACCATCACCTTGTACTTGTTCCCGTTCACGACCAGCGTGGGGATGGAGCTCATCGAGTAGGTAAAGCCCTTCTTGAGCTGCACGGCTGCGACGGGCGCGCTGTCGATCAGGTCGCCGTTCTCGCGAAGCAGGCCGAGGTGGCCCTCGGAGATGACCAGGCGGCCGCGCTTGGTGTGCACCTTCATGCCCGATGCGATCGTCGCCCAGGGGCCCGAGTCGAAGTCCGGTTCGGTGGCGTTCGAGGATTCCGACATGCGTGTTCATCTCTTTTCTGAGTGGCTCGATCGAGCGAGGTGGAACGATTCCACTCGTCTCGGCGCGAAATTCCGACATTAGCGGTACGGATGCCTGCGGCGCGCTGCTCCCGCGCCGGAAGAGTGGAATATTACCCGGAGAGACACGCTCTGCTCACCTGAACAGTCGAATCGACCCTCATTCGCCTCCCTCACGGCTCGGAGTCGCGCTCGCTCCAGAGGCTGAAGCTGCCGTCGTCGGCCGTCAGCAGCGCAAGGCCCGACTGGTCGGTGCGCACGACGGCTGTGCCGGTCGCGCGCAGCACGTCGAGCAGGCGGTCCGTCGGATGGCCGTAGCCGTTGTCGGCTCCGACCCCGATGACGCCGACGATGGCTCCGAGCTCGTCGTAGAGACGTTCGCTCTGGTCGGCCGAGCCGTGGTGGGCGACCTTCACGAGATCGACCCGGCCCAGGGAGGCGGACCGCAGCATGCGCGACTGCGCCTCTTCGCCGAGATCACCGAGGAAGATGCCTCGGTAGTCGGGTGTCGAGAGGTCGAGCACGACGCTCGCATCGTTGCCCGGCTGAGCGTCGGGCCGGGGCCAGAGCACGCGCCAACGTGCCTCGCCGAGCGTGCCGCCGAAGCCGGCGACCACTTCGACCGATTCAGCGCCTGCCGCGACGAGCGGATCGAGAGCCCGCGTCGACCGATCGCCGTCGAGGGGCCCGTGGAGCACGGTGCCGACGAGGCCCGTCACCGCCGACACTCCCCCGACGTGATCGGCGTCCCAGTGCGTGAGCACCAGCAGGTCGATGCGGGAGATGCCGAGCAGCGAGAGACAGCGAGTGAGCGCCGCGGGATCGGGACCGGCGTCGATGAGTGCTGTCGCCCCATCTGAGCGCAGGAGCGTCGCGTCACCCTGCCCGACGTCGCACGCGGCGACATCCCATTCGGTCGGCCGCGTCGCAGCGCCGATGAGCGGCCTGCCCGCGAAGAGCCCGATCGGAACCGCGATCGCGATGATCAGAGCACCGGTGGCGATGGCGCGAAGCCGGCGTCGCCGTGGCGCACACAGGAGGAGCCAGAGCGCGATCGCCGTGCACGACGCGAGCAGCAGCGCGCCCGGGGCATCCGGCAGCCATTCGAGGCGTGCGGCCGGCAACGCCGACGAGGCCCGCGCGAGCAACGCGATCCACGAGGCGGGCAGCCACGCGAGCTGGAGGCACGCGAACCCGACCGAGGGCAGCGCCGGCAGCAGCAGGCAGCCGATGAGACCGACCACGGTGCCGATCGGTGCCGCCGGCGCAGCGAGCAGATTCGCCGGCACGCCGTAGAGCGCGAGCGCCGGATCGAGCAGCACGAGCACCGGCTGGCAGGCCAGTTGCGCGGCGAGCGGCACGCCGATGACGGCTGCGATGGGCAGCGGCATCCAGCGGGCGAGCGCGACGGTGAGCGGCCGCGCGAGCAGCAGGAGTCCCGCCGTCGCGAACACCGACAGCGCGAACCCGTAGTCGCGGGAGTACCAGGGGTCGACGGCCAGCAGCACGACGACCGCGAGCGAGAGCGCCGCGACGCCGCCGCCGGGGCGACCGGCGGCGATGGCCACGAGCACCACGACGGCCATGGTCGCCGCGCGCACGACGCTCGCCTCGGGTGTCACGAGCACGACGAATCCCACGAGCGCCATGAGCGCGACCACCACGCGCACCAGTCGAGGCAGCCCGAGCAAGGCGGCGAGAGCGAACGCCGCAGCGGTCACGATGGCGCAGTTCGCCCCCGAGACGGCGGTCAAGTGGCTGAGCGACGACGCTTTCATCGCGGCGTCGAGCGTTTCGTCCACCGCGCTGGTGTCGCCGATCGCGAGTCCGGGCACGAGCGCGCCGCCGTCGCCGCCGAGCGCGCCGGCCGCCTCGGCGAAGCCGGTGCGCAGGCCGACGGTCCAGGCGAGCCACGGCGGCGGCAGGGCGACCGAACGGATGTCTCCCACCGCCGCCAGGCGGAACGCCGACCCCTCTTCGGCGGGTAGTGCCGTCACGCGAGCCGACACGGTGACGCGTGCACCGAGTTGCAGCTCGCTCGAGGGCAGTGACAGCGCGGCCGTTACCGGCACCGCGTGCACCGCCGCACCATCGGTCGCGACCGCCCTGCCCTCGACCCTGAGCGGCGGCACCTCGCCCTCGACGAACCAGCTCGACCGCATCGCCCGTGGAGCGCCGGTGAGCTCGATCGTGACCACGGCTGAGCGATGCTCCTGTGCCGCTGCGGCCAGCGGCGACGCCTCCCGTGCACCGAGCTCGAGGGCTGCAGCGCTCATCACGAGCGCGCCGGCCGACATCACGACGAGGGCCGTCGCCGCCACGCGGAGGAGCGGCGCTACGACACCGTTCTCGCTGGCCGCAGCCTGTCGACGGCGCTGCTGCAGGACGCCCGCGACCGCGAGGGCAGCGGCCACGCATGTCACCGCCCAGAGCCCCCACATCACGAGTGCGGCACTGGCAGCACCTCCGGGGGTGCCGATGCCGCACCACGCGACCACCCACGCGAACGTCGCGGGCAGGAGCAGGCGGAGGTCTCGCACGTCAGAGCGCCACGAGCGGTTCGAGGCCCGCGAACACGGTGTCGCCGATGCCGGCCACGTCGAGCAGCTGGTCGACCGAGGTGAACGGCCCGTTGGCGTCGCGCCAGTCGATGATGCGCTGCGCGAGCGCCGGGCCGATCCGCGGGAGCGTGTCGAGCTCGGCGACGTCGGCGCTGTTCAGGTGCACGAGACCGTCGACGACGCCCGGCGTCGCGGCTCCCCCGCCGGGCGCCGCAGGCGGCGGCGCCTGACCCACCACGGGCACGGCGAGCTGCTCGCCGTCGACGAGCGGGCGGGCGAGATTCACACCGGCCGGGTCGGCGTCCGCTGCGAACCCTCCGGCTGCGGCGACGGCGTCGACGACGCGCGAACCCGCCGCGAGTTCCACGAGCCCGGGCCGAGCCACAGCGCCGAGCACGTGCACGAGCACGGACGGGGTGCCCACCGTCAACGAGGGGTCGCTCGAGGCATCCGTTCGCAGCGGACCGGATGCCTCGATGCGAGCCTGCTCGCCGCCGCCACCGGAGCCGAACGACATGAGGACCGCGACCGCCACGGCGAGCACGAACAGCACGACCGCTGCTCCGACGGCCACCTGCACCCGCGGACCGGCTCGTCGCGCCGACGGATCGAGCACGGCGAGCGGGTCGACGGCATCGCGTGCGGGCATGCCGGCACGCTACGGCGTGCGCCGCCGGTCGAGACCCGTGATCGGTGCGCTCAGTGCACCCGACGAGACATCCGCGCGCTGTCGAGGAGGAGTCGTGCCCACGCCTGGACTCCGATCCTGCACCGAGCTCAGGCTGCCGCCATGAACCTTCCTCCCGCGATCACGAAGGTGCAGCCGTCACCCAGGCGACGACCAGGACACCGACGACAAGTGCCAGGCCACCGCCGACGTAGACCACCGTCCGGACGACCGGCCACCCCGTCGCGGCAGCGATGGCCGCCGCGATGCCCGTGACGATGAGCCACATGAGCACGAAGGCGAACGAAGCTACCACGATGCCGAGGCGTTCCTCACCGGCATTCAGCGCGGCGTTGTCACCGGGCTGAATGCTCGCGGCGGTGTAGGTCTGGTATCCATCGATGCTCAGCGAAAGCAGCAGCGCGATGTAGAGCGCAGGCACCAGCGCCAGGATCACCAGCACCAAGATCGAGACCAGGCCACCGATCGATCGACGGCGTGGCGTGTCTGGCCTGTCAGCCTGTCGCGTGTCCAATCCAGTCACGGCGCGAGCCTACTCAGGCTGTTCTGTCCCGCCTACTCAGCCTCGACCGAGATGTTCTCGGTCAGGTCTGTGTAGACCTCGTCCGGAAGCGGTGTGCCTTCGGGGTGCACGTGGTACTTGTGCTCGCCCTCAACTCCCACCCAGTCGCCTGCGCTGCAGGCTGTCGATACGCTGCTGCTGTCGGGGCCGTCGACGAGAAGGCAGATGCCGCCCTCGGGCGCAGTGCCCTTGGCGAGAGAGAGAGCCGGTCGCCTTCATACGCAGTCGCGAAGCGAAGGCTGTCGATGTCGATGCCGTGGAGGTCTTGATCGACCAGCTCAGCCGGCGGCTCGTCGGCGGGCACTGGCTCACTGTCGAAGATCGGGTAGCCGTGAAACTCACCAATCGTGCATCCACTGAGCAACACCAGAAGTGCGATCGACGAGGCATGAAGCCTCGATGCGCGCCGGCGACGCGAATCCCGCGGCCCGCGGTCGCTACCCGACATGCGGATGATTCTAGGTCGCGCGAACGCAAGACACGAGGGCGGCCCCTGACCAGAGCAGCAACGCGGTCCGCTGCTCCTCGGCCGTGACGCCAGGGCGCTGGACCCCTCGACCGGCACATCCTCGTTTCGATCGACCGGAATTCAGCCCGCGATGATCGGCTGCTCGCCGGTCAGCACCGCGCGATCCCGCTTGGTCGGTCGCGAATAGGTCGCCCGGTGCACGGGCGGCACGTATCGTCGATCGCGCCGCGAGATGCGCTTCGAGGTTGCGCGCCTCGGCCGGAGCACGAGCCCCATGCCGATGAGGCTCACGCCCGCGATCGAAACCGCCGCCCCGATGGCTGCGACCAGGAGCGCCACTTCGCGCTGATGGTCGGTGGTGATGGATGCCGAGCCGAACGCCGAAGCGTACGCGAGCATCGCAGCTCCCACCACCATGCCGACGAGGCCGAGCATCGTCACCGCCCCTCCCACGCGCATGAGCTTCGTGCCTCCCTGCATCGTCGCCACCCCCACTTCTACGCTCCCCTCTACAGGGATGTCCGGGTATGCCACCTTCGTTGCATCTTGGTTCGGTCCCGAGCGGATCGAGGTCGAGTTCGAGGTCGTCAGCCTCGTGCTGAATCGATTCGTCACGTAGCCTGCAAGTCGTATGCCGCGTCAGGTTCGAAGAGGAGTTCGTTGGTGAATGCGCGTCTCGCACTGCAGTCGCTCGCGCTGGTCGCACTCCTGGCCTCGACCTGGGTGATCGTCGGCTTCGCGCTCGTGGGCGCAGGAGCAGGGGTGGTCTCCGCCGGTCGCACGGTGTTCGCAGCCTTCGGCTTGTTCCTCCTGCTACTCATGTCTCGGAGACAGCCACCGAAACGGGCAGACGACGAGGGGCCGGTCGAACAGCCCGCTCGGTACACCGCATGGCAGCTCGCGGCGCTCGCAGGATCCGGAGTCGCCGGCTACACGCTGCTGTCGACGATCGCGATCAATCTCGCCGGCCCGACTCTGCCGAGTCTGGTGCTGTCACTCTCACCCGCTGTGGTGCTGATCCTCGAAGCCGTGCTGGCTCGGGTGCCCCCGAGCATTCCGACCCTCGTCGCGACGAGCGCCGCCGTCGTCGGCGCCGCACTCTTCATACTTCCGCGACTCACTGGGACTGCCGGACCGAACGTGGTCGTGGGCGTCCTCGCCGCGATCGGCGCGATGTTCTCGATGGCCGCCTACAGCCTCTACTTCGCCCACGTCAATCGACGATACGCAGGCCCGATGACTCCACGGATCCTGCCGATCTTCGCACTCGGGAGCGTCCCGCTCGTGCTCTGGGCCGGCGTCGAGGTCGCGGCCGGCCAGACCGTGTCCCTGTCGAGCCTCGCGATGCTGGCGTTCGTCGGAATCGCGATCTACGTGCCTGCCTATCTGGTCCAGCACCGGATCCTGCTGAGCGCCGGCGCCGCATACACCTCACTGCTGGGTCTCGCAGTGCCGCCGCTGGTCGGTGCCGCTTCCGCGGCCCTCGGTCTCGCGGAGGCGCCCGGCTTCCTCCAAATCGTCGGGATCGCGCTCACCTTGGTTGGCATGGTCTTCGTCATCCGCCGCAAGTTCGCCGAACGCACGCCCGTCGCAGCGAAGCTTCGTCGCCGCGAGAGACTGTCGGGATGAGTCCCGGACTGCGACCGCGTCGCCGTCACGCCCCGCGCGCCGTGCTCCTGGACTTCCACGACACCCTCGTGATCGCCCGGTCGGTCGACGATTGGATCGCCGAGGCGCGATCGGCGGTGACGCACGACGCCGACCCGCCTGCATGGCTCGCCGAGCGGATCCGGAACGTGTGGGGAGACGCGAGACGGCAGTTCCCGGCGTTGGAATGGGACCTCGACCCCGCGGCACATCGGCACGCGTTCGTCGCGACGCTGACCCGTGACGACCGTGTGTCGACCGGTCTCGCGGAAGCGCTCTACGAGCGGATGCCCCGGCAATGGGAGCCGAACGCGGGCGCGGCGGACTTCATCGCTCGAGCCTCCGACAGCGGGATGCCGCTGGCCGTCGTGTCGAACATCGCACTGGACATCCGACCCGCCCTGGAACGATGGGGGCTCGCGACCGCGTTCGGAGCGGTGATCCTGTCGTACGAGGTCGGGTACGCGAAGCCCGATCCGAGGATCTTCCGACTCGCCGCCGACTCGCTCGGCGTCGATCCGACGCACTGCCTCATGATCGGCGACTCCGCGCACCATGACGGCGGTGCGGCCGCCCTCGGAATGCAGTGCGTGATCGCCAGGCCGGAGCAGATGCACCGGGCCTTCGAACTCGCCCTCCCGTCGTGACCCCGAGCAGAAGTCACGCCGTGGAGGGCGCAGGCCGAGCGATCAGCCCTTCGTCGCGATGTTCACGAGTCGCGGTGCGCGCACGATCACGTTGACGATCTCGCGCTCGCCGATGGAGCGGGCGACCGCCGCCGAGGCACGCGCCATCGCCTCGAGTTCGTCGCCCGAGATCTTCGGCGACACCTCGAGCCGGTCGCGCACCTTGCCGTCGACCTGCACGATGGCCGTGACCGACTCCTCGACGAGGAGCGCCGGGTCGGCCTTGCGCCACGGCACGAGGGCGACGGTCGGCTCATAGCCGAGACGCTGCCACATGTCTTCGGCGGTGAACGGTGCGAACAGGTCGAGGATCATCGCGGTGACCTCTGCCGCTTCGCGCACCGCGGCGTCACCGGCGCCGGCACCGGAGTCGATCGCCTTGCGGGTGGCGTTCACGAGCTCCATGAGGCGAGCGACGACGACGTTGAACTTGAACGCCTCGACGAGGCCCGGGGCATCGGCGAGCAGACGGTGCGTGACCCGGCGGAGCGCCGCGTCGCCCGTCTTCCATTCGACGTCGGGGCTCGAGGTGACCTCGCCCGAGATGCGCCAGGCGCGCGCCAGGAACTTCGACGCGCCGACCGGCGAGACGTCGGCCCAGTCGATGTCGTCTTCGGGCGGACCGGCGAACGCCAGTGTGACGCGCAGCGCGTCGGCGCCGTGCGCCTGCAGCTCGCTCGCGAACTCCACCAGGTTGCCCTTGGACTTCGACATCTTGGTGCCGTCCATGATGACCATGCCCTGGTTGAGCAGCGACGTGAACGGCTCGGTGAAGCTCAGGTAGCCGAGGTCGAAGAGCACCTTCGTGATGAAGCGCGAGTAGAGCAGGTGCAGGATCGCATGCTCGACACCGCCGACGTACTGGTCGACGGGCGCCCACTTCTCGGCCTCGGCCGGGTCGAAGGCGCGCTCGTCGCTGTTGGGGTTCAAGTAGCGCAGGTAGTACCACGACGAGTCGACGAAGGTGTCCATCGTGTCGGAGTCGCGGCGGGCCGCGCCTCCGCAGTTCGGGCACGCGACGTTGACCCAGTCTTCGGCTGCGCCGAGCGGGCTCGCGCCCTTGGGCTTCAGGTCGAGCCCCGCGGCATCCGGCAGTCGCACCGGCAGTTCGGCCTCGGGAACCGGCACTTCGCCGCAATCGGGGCAGTGGATGATCGGGATGGGCGTGCCCCAGTAGCGCTGGCGCGAGATGAGCCAGTCGCGCAGGCGATAGTTCTTCGACGAACGGCCGAGGCCGCGCTCGGCGAGGAGCTCGATGACGCGGCGGATCGCATTGGACTTCGAGAGTCCGTCGAGGGGGCCCGAGTTGATGAGGCGGCCCTCGCCCGCGAGCGCGACGCCGGTCGACGCCGGGTCCTCGAGCGGGAGGTCGTCGGGCAGGTACGGGTCGCCGTTCTCGTCGAGCGGGATGACGGGGATCACGCCCGTGACCGGAGCGTTCGTGTCGACGACGACCCGCACGGGCAGGTCGAAGGCGCGCGCGAAGTCGAGGTCGCGCTGGTCGTGCGCCGGCACGGCCATGATCGCGCCGTGGCCGTAGTCGGCGAGCACGTAGTCGGCGGCCCAGATCGGCAGGCGCTCGCCGTTGACCGGGTTGATCGCGTAGCGCTCGAGGAAGACGCCGGTCTTCGGCCGGTCGGTCGCGAGCCGGTCGATGTCGCTCTCGGCGCGCACCGAGTCGACGTAGTCCTGGAAGCGCATGCGCACCTCGGCGGAGGCGCCGCTCGCGAGCTCGGCCGCGAGGTCGGAGTCGGGGGCGACGACCATGAAGGTGGCGCCGAAGAGCGTATCGGGGCGCGTCGTGAAGACCGGGATGCGCTCATCGCGCCCCTCGATCTCGAACTCGACGTCGGCGCCCGAGGAGCGGCCGATCCAGTTGCGCTGCATCGACAGCACCTTCGTCGGCCAGGCGCCCTCGAGCTGGTTCAGGTCGTCGAGCAGACGGTCGGCGTAGTCGGTGACGCGGAAGTACCACTGCGTCAGGGCCTTCTTCGTGACGACCGCACCGCAGCGCTCGCAGTGGCCGTCGATGACCTGCTCGTTGGCGAGCACCGTCTGGTCGTTGGGGCACCAGTTGACCTGGCCGGCCTTGCGGTAGGCGATGCCCTGCTCGTAGAGCTTCAGGAACAGCCACTGGTTCCACTTGTAGTACTCGGGGTCGCTCGTGTGGAGCTCGCGCGACCAGTCGAACGACGGCGCGTACTGGCGGAACGAGCGCTTCTGCTGCTCGATGTTCGCGTAGGTCCACCCGCGGGGGTCGATGCCGCGCTTGATGGCGGCATTCTCGGCCGGCAGGCCGAAGGAGTCCCAGCCGACCGGGTGCAGCACGTCGAAGCCTTGATGGCGCCAGTAGCGCGCGACCGTGTCGCCGTACCCGAACGCCTCGGCGTGACCCATGTGCAGGTCGCCCGACGGGTAGGGGAACATGTCGAGGATGTACTTGCGCGGCCGGGTGTCGCCGGGGAGCCCGGCGCGGAACGGCTCGGACTCGTCCCACACGGGAAGCCACTTCGCCTGAATGGCGGCGAAGTCGTACGCGCCGGCGTCGGCGTGCGCTGGGTCCTGGTCGTGTGCCACGTGACTCTCAATCGTGTATCGCTCGGGGAGGGCTTCCGGGCGCGCCGGATCACGGCGCACTCGGATATCAAGCCTACTCACTCCGAGGCGGGCAGTCGGCGCCGAGCACCGCGAGCAGCGCCCGCGCCTTGATGCGGGTCTCCTCGACCTCCTCTGCGGCGACCGAGAGCGCCGTGATTCCGCCGCCGGTGCCGATGCTCGCGCCGTTCGGCGTGAGCACGATCGAGCGGATCACCATCGCGAGATCGGCGCCGCCGTCGATGCCGAGGTAGCCGAACGCGCCGGAGTAGACGCCTCTCGGGCCCTCCTCGAGGTCGTGCAGGATCGTCATGGCGCTGCGTTTCGGCGCCCCCGTCATCGACCCGGCCGGGAACGCCGACTGCACGGCGTCGAGCGCGGTGAGCGGATGCCGCAGCCGCGCGATGACCGTCGAGACCAGCTGGTGCACGTGGGCGTACTCCTCGACCTCGAGGAGCCCCGGCACCTCGACCGTGCCGAGCTCGGCGATGCGGCCGAGGTCGTTGCGCATGAGGTCGACGATCATGAGGTTCTCGGCGCGTTCCTTCTCGCTCTCGATCAGCTCGCGCCGAAGCGCGGCGTCGACCTCGGGGTCGGCGCTTCGCGGCCGGGTGCCCTTCATCGGCTTCGTCGAGACGAGGCCGTCGGGGTCGACGAACAGGAACTGCTCGGGCGACGCACTGAGCAGCGCCGTGTCGCCGAAGCGCAGGTAGCCGCCGTGGTGGCTCGGACTCGAGGCACGCAAGGCGAGGTACGCGGCGGCCGGATCGGGATGCACGTCGAGGTCCACCCGATTGGTGAGGCACAACTGGTAGGCATCGCCGCGCACGATCGCGGCCTGGCACTCGGCGATGAGCTGCGAGTAGCGCGCCGCGTCGTGCCGCCACCGGGTCGGCGCGTCGGCAACGCCGGCACCGGTCGGCCTCGTCACCGGCGCGATCACGGGCACGGATGCCGCGTCGAGTCGTTCGATGCCGGCCGCGAGTTCTGCCGCCCACGACTCGCGTGACGCGCTCGCAGCCGAGTCGTCGTCGATCCAGGCGAGCCGCACCGAGCGTGCACCATGATCGAAGACGATCGCCCGGTCGACGAAGAGGAACGCGGCATCCGGTGTCTCGGCCTCGGCGATCGGGACATCCTGCAGGTGGGCGCCGAGCTCGTAGCCGAACCACCCGAACCAGCCGAGCGGCGCGGCCGATGCTGCTGGGCCGTCGACCTCCGCGGTCGGGCGATTCGCCGCGAGCACCTCGCCGAGCACGTCGAAGACCGACGCAGGGGAGGTGGCGGGGCTTCCGTCCGGCCCCTGTGCCAATGGCCGTTGGCGCGTGACCGTACCGCCACTCACGTCGGCCGTCACGAACTCGGAGCCCTCGTGGGCGACCGCGAGCACGCTCGACCCCGAAGCGGCGTCCGCTCCCCCGTCGAGCCAGGCGACGTACGTCGACTCGGCGAAGAACGCGCGGAAGACGACTTCGGGGTCGCGCCACACCGGCAGGGCGAACTGGCGGACGCGACGCGGCATCCTCTCAGCCTAGATCGCCGGGAGGCGGCCGTCCTCGATCGTCACGACGCGATCGACGAGCGCCGGATCGACCGGGGCGTGCGAGATCAGCACGACGCTGCTGCCGGAGCGGCCCGCGGCATCGGTCAGATCGCGCAGGAGCGCGTCGGCCCGGGCGGGGTCGACACTCGCCGTCGGCTCATCGAGCACGAGCACCGGGAAGCGCGCGAGCATCGCACGAGCGAGGGCGAGGCGCTGCGCCTGCCCGCCCGAGACGAGTGCGCCGCGCTCGCCGACCTTCGCGTCGAGCCCGCCGCGCTCCTCGACCCACTCGCGGAGCCCCACTCGATCGAGCACCTCGAGCAGCTCGTCGTCGCTCGCGGTGTCGCGGGCGAAGATCAAGTTCTGCCGCACGTCCTCATCGAAGAGCCACGGCCGCTGCTCGACGAGCCCGACGACGCCGCGGACGTCGGCGGGGTCGAGCGTCGAGGCTTCGACGCCGCCGAGACGGTACGAACCCGCGTAGTCGAGGAAGCGCACGAGCACGTGGGCGAGCGTCGTCTTGCCCGCTCCCGAACCGCCGCGCACGAGGAGTCGCTCGCCCGGCACGATCGAGAGGTCGACGCGGGCGAGGGCCGCTCCCCTGCCGTCATCGGTTCCGGCCCGGCCCGGCCCGCCACTGCCCTCGGGGTCGGCGAGCACCGGCCAGCTCGCCTGCACGCCGCGCAGCTCGATGAGCGGCGGCGCATCGCTCTCGCGCAGTGCAGCCGGCGATTCCGGCACGACGGGGATGCCCGCCGGCACGGTGTCGGGCACCGCGCCGGCGACCCGGGCGGCACTCGCACGAGCGAGGCGGAGCGCCGATGCCGCGAGCGGCACGGCGGTCGCGACCTCGGCGATCGCGAGCGGCACCAGGCAGAGCACGGCGAAGGTCGGGCCGTCGATGCGGCCGTCCTGCAGCAGGGGCACCGCTGCGGCGAGGCTCGCCGCCACGGCGAATCCGCCGATCGCGCTCATCGCCGCCGCCGCGACACCGGTCGCCGCAGCACGCGCCCGGGTCGCCCTCGCATACCTCGCGCCGAGCTCGTCGATGCGGCGTCGCCCGGCGCCGGCGGCGTCGAAGGCCACGAGCACGTCGAGCGCCTGCACGTGTTCGACGACCGCCGCCTGGAGTTCGCCGCGGAGCGGCGCCGTCGTGCGTTCGGCACGAGCGACCGCCCGCTGCTGCACGAGCAGCGCGGCACCGATCCCCACGACGAGGCAGATCAGCACGGCGACGGCCGACTGCGGTGCGATGAGCCAGATGCCCACGACGGCGGCGATGAGCACGATCGCCGCACTCACGAGCGGCTGCACGGCGCGCAGCGGCACGTTCTGCAGCTCGTCGACATCGCTCACGAAGCGATCGAGCAGATCGCCGCGTCGGGTGGCCGCGATGCCGTCGGGCGCGATCGGCAGCATGCGCTCGAACACGTTCACGCGGATCGTGGCGAGTTGCCGGAACGAGGCGTCGTGGCCGGTGAGCCGCTCGAGGTAGCGGAACACGGCGCGGCCGAGCGCGAACGCCCGCACCCCGACGATCGCCACCGAGAGGTAGAGCACGGGCGGCTGCTCGGCCGCACGGGCGATCAGCCACGCCGAGCACGCCAGCAGCACGATGCTCGACCCGGCGGAGCCGATGCCGAAGAGCACGGCGGGCAGCAGCCGGCGCGGGCTCGGGATGGAGCGGCGCAGCATGGCGCGCGCGAGTTCAGACATGCGCGGGCTCCAGTTCGATGACGCGATCGGCACGGGCGGCGAGTGCCGTGCGGTGGGTCGAGACGACGACGATGCGGCCTTCGGCGGCGAGTTCGACGAGCGCGTCGCCGAGCACGGCCTCGCGGTCGGCGTCCTGCGCCGAGCTCGGCTCGTCGAGCAGCAGCAGCGGGGCGTCCCGTGCGAGCAGGCGGTGGATCGCGCGTGCGGTGGCCACGCGCTGGGCCTGACCGCCGGAGAGGCCGGAGCCGCCGGGCCCGAGCGGCAACTCTGGGTCGAGCTCCACGCCCGCGAGCCGGAGGGCGCGCCGGCCGAGGGCGGGGTCGGCGCCCTCGTCGCCGAGCCGCACGTTCGAGGCGATCGTTCCGGCGAGGAGGGCCGGCGTCTGACCCGACCAGGCGAGCTTCGACCGACGGTCGACACCGCCGTCGGCGCCGAGCGCCGCACCATCGAGTCGCGCAACGCCCTCGATCGGCACGAAGCCGAGCAGCGCCGCGAACAGGCTCGACTTGCCCGAACCGCTCTCCCCTGTCACCGCGACGACCTCGCCGCGCGCCGCGTCGAGGTCGAGACCGTCGAGCACGACCCGGTCGCCCCTCATCACCCGGATGCCTCGGAGGTGCAGCCCGCCCGCAGCATCCGCGCCCTCGTTCGTAGCGTCGGCGACGGCGGCCGTGGTGCGCACCGCCGACCGCTCGGCGCGCTCGGCGGCATCGAGCAGGTCGAAGGCGTCGACCGATGCGGCGACTCCCTCGGACGAGGCGTGGAAGGCGGCACCGACGTTCCGCAGCGGGAGGAAGACCTCGGGAGCGAGCACGAGCACGAAGAGCCCGGCGATCAGCAGCATGTCGCCCGCGACGAGCCGGAGCCCGATCGAGACGGCGACGAGCGCCACCGACAGGCTCGCGGCGAACTCGAGGGTGAAGCCCGAGAGGAAGGTGATGCGCAGCACCTTCATGGTGTGCGAGCGGTACTCGTCGGTGACCGCCCTGATGCGCGTGGTCTGGCGCTCGGCCCTGCGGTAGAGCAGCAGCGTCGACAGTCCGCCGACGACCTCGAGGAATCCGCGCGACAGCGATGCGAGGCTCTCCCACTGACGTCGTTGCACGGCCTCGGTGGCCATGCCGATGAGCGCCATGAAGACGGGGATGAGCGGCAGCACGATCACGAGCACGAGGCCCGACAACGGGTCGGCGATCCACGCCATCGCGATGAGGATCGGCGTGACGACGATCGTCGACACGAGCTGCGGCAGGTACTGCCCGAAGTAGGCGTCGAGCGCGTCGAGCCCGGGGCCGAGCAGTGTCGCGATGCGGGCCGTCGGGAACTCGGGAAGCCCTTCGGGCTCGGCCTCGAGCGCCGTGAGCAGTTCGCTCCGGAGCTCGGCCTTCACCCGAGTGGCGCCGGCGGAGCCCACCACGTCCCAGACCCACGCGGCGATGGCGCGAACGGATGCCGCGGCGACGAGCAGCACGAGGAACGGCACGGCGTCCGGCATCGACACGCCGTCGATGAACCCGGTCACGAGCGACGCGAGCGCCCACGCGAACGCCACGATCGCGGCACTCTGCACGAGGGCGAGGGCGCCGCCCGCGGCGAGGAAGCCGCGGGC
>NZ_JBHURI010000041.1:0-10953 GCF_042673425.1 Agromyces sp. NPDC056965
GCGGGTGCATGGGCACCCGCCGTTCGTGAAGACTCCCGCTACGAGGCGAGGACCTCGTCGAGGACGGTCGAAGCCGCCTCTTCGTCGGTCTTCTCTGCGAGCGCGAGCTCGGAGATGAGAATCTGACGAGCCTTGGCGAGCATTCGCTTCTCGCCTGCAGAGAGCCCGCGGTCCTGATCGCGGCGCCACAGGTCGCGCACGACCTCCGAGACCTTGATCACGTCACCTGATGCGAGCTTCTCGAGGTTCGCCTTGTAACGACGCGACCAGTTGGTCGGTTCCTCGGTGAAGGGGGCGCGCAGCACCTCGAAGACCTTGTCGAGGCCCTCTTTGCCGATGACGTCGCGAACGCCGACCAGGTCGACGTTCTCAGCGGGCACCTCGATGACGAGGTCGCCCTGCGTGACGTTCAGCTTGAGGTAGAGCTTCTCTTCACCCTTGATGATGCGTTTCTTGACCTCGGTGATCGTTGCGGCACCGTGGTGGGGGTAAACGACGGTTTCGCCAACCTCAAAAAGCATGAATAGATGTCCTTTCGGCAACTATCAGGATATCACATTCGGGATCATGCTAAGGTTCCGCCCCCTCTCGAAGCGGGCGCGGCTCGTACGATATGCTCGGTGCGATCCCTTCGCGCCCGGGCCTCCGCTCGTGCGCACCACGCACTTGGAGGTTCTGTGAAGGCGCGTCTCGCGGCATCCGCTGCTCTGGCCATCGGCATCGCGCTCGGCGCGAGCGGTTGCTCGATGGTCACCTACCAGGCGACGACCGAGCACTACGACGCCAGCGACGGCGTCTCGGTCGACGTCGGCCAGCTCGACCTCCGCAACGTCCTCGTCGTCTCCGACGACGGCGTCGACGGCACGCTCGTCATGACGGTCGTCAACACCGGCACCGAAGACGTCTCGCTCGACGTGCAGTTCGGCGAGGGCGGCGGCGAATCCCAGACCATCGAGGTCGAGGCCGGTTCCCAGGTCGTCTTCGGCGTCGACGCCGTCGAGGGCACCGATGAGGTCGAGCCGATCGTGCTCGAGGGCATCGACACCCTGCCCGGCGAGTTCCTGCCGATGTTCTTCGAGTACTCGGGCGCCGAGGGCGTCGAGAAGCTCATCCCGGTGCTCGACGGCCGGCTCCCCGAGTACGAGAACCTCGTTCCGTAGCCTCGGCGAACAGACTCGAACGGGTGGGATGCTTCGGCATCCCACCCGTTTCGCGTGTCGGCTCAGGCCTCGAAGCGGTAGCCGAGCCCGCGCACGGTGACGAGCTGCACCGGTTCAGACGGCTGCTGCTCGATCTTCGAGCGGATCCGCTTGATGTGCACGTCGAGAGTCTTCGTGTCGCCGAAGTAGTCGGAACCCCACACGCGATCGATGAGCTGGCCACGGGTGAGCACCCGGCCGGGGTTGCGCATGAGGAGTTCGAGCAACTCGAATTCCTTGAGCGGCATGGGCACCGGCTCGCCGTCGACCTCGACCGTGTGCCGGTCGACGTCCATGCGCACCCGACCGCCCTCGATGACGGCCTCGTCGAAGTCCTCGATCTCGATGCGGCGGCGCAGCACCGCCCGGATGCGCGCGAGCAGCTCACGGGTCGAGTACGGCTTCGTGACGTAGTCGTCGGCGCCGAGCTCGAGCCCGACGACGATGTCGATCTCGGAGTCCTTCGCCGTGAGCATGATGATCGGCACCGTCGAACGGTTCCGGATCTCGCGGCACACCTCGGTGCCGGGCAGCCCGGGCAGCATGAGATCGAGCAGCACGAGGTCGGCGCCCGATCGGTCGAAGGCCTCGACGGCCGACGGGCCGTCGGCCGCGACCTCCACCTCGTAGCCCTCTCGTTCGAGCAGGAAGCTCAGCGGGTCGCTCAGCGCGATCTCGTCTTCGACGAGCAGGATGCGGGTCACGTACGGTCTCCTCGTTCAATGGAATCGGTCTCGCGACCGTCGTCGGAATCGGGTTCGATCGCCGCTTCGGCGCGCGGCAACCGGATCATGAAGGTCGAACCGCGACCGGGCTGCGACCACACGCGCACGTCGCCGCCGTGGTTCTGCACGGTGTGCTTGACGATGCTGAGGCCGAGACCCGAGCCGCCGGTATTGCGGGAGCGCGCCTGATCGACGCGGTAGAACCGCTCGAACACGCGCTCGAGCTCCTCGGCCTCGATGCCGATGCCCTGGTCGGTGACCGCGATCTCGACGACGTCGCCGTCGACCTTCGCGCCGACGCCGACCCTGCCACCGGGGTTCGAGTACGCGATCGCGTTGGCGATGAGGTTGTGCACCGCCACGACGAGGAGCGCCTGGTCGCCGTAGACCTCGGCCTTGGTCGATGCGCGCACGGCGACCTCGACCTGCTTGCCGCCCGCGACGACGCGGTTCTGGTCGACCGCAGCGGCGATGACCCGATCGACGCGCACGAGCCGGTCGGGCCGGAGCGCATCGCGCGCCTGCAGCCGCGAGAGTTCGATCACCTCGCTCGTGATGTGCGCGAGGCGCGCGGCCTCGACCGAGAGCCGGCCGGCGAAGCGGCGGACCTGTTCGGGCTCGTCGGCGGCCTGGTCGAGCGCCTCGGCGAGCAGGCTCACCGACGCGATCGGCGTCTTGAGCTCGTGGCTGATGTTGGCGACGAAGTCGCGGCGCACCTCGTCGAGCCGGTGCGCCTCGGTGCGGTCCTCGGCGAGCAGCAGCACGAAGCGGGTGCCGAGCCGGGCGACGCGCACGTGCAGGCGCATGGTCGACTCGCCGAACGGCCCGCGCGCCACGGTCACCTCGTCGACGAGCGGCTCGCCGCCCCGCCCAACGGATGCAGCGAGCTCGAGCAGTTCGGGATGCACGAGCGACTGCTGCCGCACGAGCCCCATCGCGAGGGCGCCCGGTGAGGCGCGGAGCACGTTGTTCGACGGATCGAGCACGACCCCCGCCGACTCCAGCACGTCGAGCACCTGGTCGACCCCGTCGGGGATCGTCGGTGCGACGACCTTCGCAGCGCTCGAGCCGCGACGCTCGGCCATGTGCAGCACGATCATGAATGCGGCGCCGAGGAAGATGCCGAAGGCCAGCGCGGTGAGCACCGACCAGGTGGAGTCCATGGCTCAACCCTAACCAGCGGTTCGGGGCGGATTCGCCGTTGGCCGCCTGTGCGGCGGTACGTTAACGACTATTCAGAATCCCGGCACCTGTTGTTCATGTTCCGCCGGGAGGATGTCCCGAGGGCCGGAATGCCCGGGCACGTCCGCGCCCGGCACGGGCCAGAACAGACAAGGATCCGAAGACATGCGTGAGGTGTTCCAGCAGGAACTGCGCGAAGTGCAGGAAGGGCTCGTCGGGCTCGCCGGGCTCGTCGCCGATTCGATCGACAAGGCGACGCGGGCCTTCAACGAGTCCAACGTGAGCCTGGCCGAGGAGGTGATCGCCGACGACGACCACATCGACCAGGAGACCGTCGCACTCGACGAGCTCGCGATCACGATCCTCGCGCGCCAGCAGCCGGTCGCGCGAGACCTGCGCATCGTCGTCAGCGCGCTGCGCATCAGCGCCTCGCTCGAGCGCATGGGCGACATGTCGACCCACATCGCGCAGCTCGCCCGCTATCGCTTCCCCGACAAGGTGGTGCCGAAGTCGCTCCGGCCCACGTTCGCCGAGATGGGCCGACTCGACGTCGAGATCGCGCGCCGACTCGTCGAGCTCCTGCGCACCGAGGACGTGCACCTCGCCGAGGAGATCCGGAACGAGGACGACAAGATCGACGCCCTGCACCTGCAGGTGTTCGACAAGGTGCTCGGCGAGACGTGGAAGGGCGAGGCCGTCGACACCGTCGACGCCACCCTCGCGAGCCGGTACCACGAGCGCTTCGCCGACCACGCGGTCTCGATCGCGAAGAAGGTGCAGTACCTCGCCACGGGCGACTGGGACCCCGAGAAGTCGGCGCTCTGACGCGCGAGCGCCCGGCCTCGGCCGAGCGTGCGAGAAGCCCGGCGGATGCGACATCCGCCGGGCCTTCGTCGTTCGTGGGAGCCGGAGCTACTTCTTGCCCTGCGCCGCCACGGCGGCGGCACCGGCGGCAGCCGCCTCGGGGTCGAGGTACTCGCCCGGGCCGAGCGGCATGAAGTCGTCGCCGAGGCGGTAGACGAGCGGGATGCCGGTCGGGATGTTGAGCTCGGCGATCTCGTCGTCGCTGATGCCGTCGAGGTGCTTCACGAGGGCGCGCAGCGAGTTGCCGTGCGCGGTCACGAGCACGGTCTTGCCGGCCGCGAGGTCGGGCACGATGCCCTCCTCCCAGTACGGCAGCATGCGCGCGATGACGTCTTTCAGGCACTCGGTGCGGGGCAGTTCGTCGTCGGTCAGGTTCGCGTACCGCGGGTCGCCGACCTGCGAGTACTCGGCGTCGTCGGCCAGCACGGGCGGCGGCACGTCGAACGAACGGCGCCAGAGCTGGAACTGCTCGGGGCCGTACTTCTCGAGCGTCTCGGCCTTGTCGAGGCCCTGCAGTGCGCCGTAGTGGCGCTCGTTGAGACGCCAGGTGCGACGCACGTCGATCCACGCGCGGTCGGCGACGTCGAGGGCGATGTTCGCCGTCTGGATCGCACGCGTGAGCACCGAGGTGTGCAGCACGTCGGGCAGCAGGTTCGACTCGGCGAGCAGCTCGCCGGCGCGCGCCGCCTCGGCCGTGCCGAGTTCGCTGAGCCGCACGTCGACCCAACCGGTGAACAGGTTCTTCTGGTTCCATTCGCTGTTGCCGTGGCGAAGCAGCACGAGGGTGTGAGGCATGCGACCAGCCTAGCGGCGGGGCATCCGTCGCCCGCGCGAGGTTACCGCTTGTGCACGCCGAGGCGCGGGAGTCGCGGCACCTCGACCGCGGCACCGGAGTCGGCCGGAACGATCTCGACCTGCGCGGCCGCGACCTCGACGCCGTGGCTCAGCACGATGAGCGGCAGCTCGGCGGGCACGGCGCGCTTCACGACGGCCAACGCGACCGGCCCGAGCTCGTGGTGCATGACGGCCGTCGTGATGCGGCCGACGACCTTGCGCTCGGGCTCCTCGCCCGCGGCAGGCTCGGGGCGCACCTTCTCGCCGACGACCTCGTCGCCCGGCGCCGGCAGCACGGTGTCGCTGCCGTCGAGGTGGAGCAGCACGAGTCGGCGCGGCGGGCGGCCGAGGTTCAGCACCTTGGCGACCGTCTCCTGGCCCTTGTAGCACCCCTTGCCGAGGTCGACGGCGCTGCGGAGCCAGTCGAGCTCGTGCGGGATGGTGCGCTCGTCGACCTCGGTCGCGAGCCGCGGGCGCCAGGCGGCGACCCGCAGTGCCTCCGCCGCGAGCGAGCCCGCGGCATCGACCGTGCCGGCGCGTACGGCGGCGGCGGCTTCGGGGAGCGAGCTGCGCGGCACGATGCGTTCGATCCAGTGCCACTCGGCTGCCGGGTGGCCCGCGTCGTGGGCGTACTGGTGCCCGCCGGGGCCCGGGTGCGCCCAGGGGTCGACCCAGTCGAGCGCGACGCCTGCGGGGGCGAAGGCCGGCGTCGCGGCGTCGAGCGCCGCCGTCGACATGGCGCCGAGCACGGCGACGTCGCCGCTCGCGTCGGCGACCTCGACGCGGAGCATGAAGCGCATGCGATCGAGGAAGGCGGCGACCGTTGCGGCCTCATCGCCCTCGACGATGAGCCAGGTCGTCTCGCCGTCGTCGATCACGTGGGCCGCGTGCTCGACCCGGCCCGACGCATCGAGCAGCAACGCCTCGGTGCCCTCGCCCGGCTGCAGGCGAGCGAGTGCCTGACTCGCCATGGAGTGCAGCCACGACAGGCGGTCGGGCCCGCTCACGGTCACGACGCCGCGGTTCGACAGGTCGACGATCGCCGCACCGCGCTCGAGGTGGCGCTGCTCGATGATCGGATTGCCGTAGTGGCCGGCGACGCCGAGGTCGACGCTGTCGGCCGGTGCCGCGACGGCCCCGGGAAGCGCGAGGAACGGGGACTCGGTCATCTAGTCGACCTTCGCGAGTCGGGCCGACGCGTGGGTGCGGAGTTCCTGCCCGAGGGCGGCGATGTCCCACGCCCAGAGCAGGTGGCCGTCGACGAGACCGTAGAGGCGGGTCGCCGCCGAGTAGTCCTTCGCGCCGCTCCCCCGCATAACCGCATCGGTCGCGAGGTCGATGCGCGGCCCCTTGACCTGGCCGAGGTAGAGCTCGCTGACGCCGCCGGGGTGCACGAGCGACACCTCGATGTCGAACCCGCCGTCGGCGTTGCGCAGCGACTCGACCGACTCGGCATCGGCGAACCGGGGCTCGCCGATCGCCGGCAGCATGCCGGGGCCCTGGTCGCCGTCGCCGAGTTCACGGGCGAGCCGCCAGTAGCCGGTCTCGGTGACGAGCGGCGTCGGTTCGCCGCCCTCCTCCGCGGGGAACAGCCACGTGTAGGAGGTGTAGTTCAGGTGCGGCAGGCCGTCGTGGCTGAAGCTGACGCGCTGACCGAACTCGTGGGTGACCGATTCGTCGCCGACCTTGTAGTCGATGACGCCCGACCCCTCCCAGACTCCGAGGAGCCACGAGAGCGGCACGAGCTCGGCCGGGAGGTCGACGGGCAGGTCGATCATCGCCACGTCCTCACGGCACCTAGCGCTGGCCCTTGAAGAGCTTGTAGACGACCACGCCGCTGATCCACGCGATCGCGAGGCTCGCGAGACCGAGCAGGCCGATGAAGAGGAGTTCGAGGGCGAGCAGCTCAGACATGCTTCGAGTGTATCCCGCTCACGCGGTCGCGATGGGCGCGACCACGAGGGCGGCGATCGCGACGATCGCCGCGGCCCCGGTGATGCTCCAGCTGACGCGCAGCACGAATCCCTCGGGGCGCCGTGTCGCGAGCTGCACGATGAGCGCTCCGATGACGGATGCCGCGAGCACGATGCCGAGCGCACCGTAGACGCCGAGCCGCGATCCGTCACCGAACCATGCGGCGGTTCCCGTGTAGGCGAGCGTCACGACCACGACCGCGCCGACGAGCGCGATCGCCCAGACGACGGCGATCCCGAGCCATCCGCTGCTCGTGTCGGTCTGATCCAAAACGTCTCCCCATTCGTGTCGCGGAGCGCCTCGTCGCGTCCCGTAGTATTGACCGCACCTTACTACTGGAGGGTATGCGTGGCGCAGCTGCTGATCTTGTCGCCGGCAGCCAACGATGATGTTCTTCCGGCCCTGTCACTCCTGACTCACCGAACGCGGATCATTCCCGCTTCGCCTGAGCAGCTGGTCAGAGCGCCGGAATCCGATCTCGTCTTCCTCGACGCCCGCACCAATCTCACCGGTGCGAAGGCCCTCTCGCAGATCCTCCGCACCACGGGCCTCTCGGTGCCGCTCGTGCTGATCGTCACCGAGGGCGGACTCACCGCGGTCACGCCCGACTGGGGCATCGACGACGTCGTGCTCGAGCACGCGGGGCCGGCAGAGCTCGATGCCCGCATCCGTCTGGCGATCGGGCGATCGCAGTCGTCGCAGCCGAGCGAGCGCATCCAGACCTCCGGCGTCGTGATCGACGAGGCGAGCTATTCCGCGAAGGTGCACGGTCGCACGCTCGACCTCACCTACAAGGAGTTCGAGCTGCTCCGCTTCCTCGCGGCGCATCCGTCGCGGGTCTTCACCCGCGAGCAGCTGCTCAGCGAGGTCTGGGGCTACGACTACTTCGGCGGCACGCGCACGGTCGACGTGCACGTGCGTCGGCTGCGCGCCAAGCTCGGCGACCTCGACAGCCTCATCGGCACGGTGCGCAACGTCGGCTACCGCTTCAACGTGCACGAGGACGACGAGGACCTGCCCGTCACCGCCCGTTGACCGATACCTCATCTGTCGGTCACACCCCAGTGGCATGATGTCAGGATGACCGCCGACAGCATCATCGACGACCGCACGGCGAGCGACTTCGACGACGACTTCGAGCCGTTCGACCTCGAAGGCGCGCCCGAGCTCGAATCCGAACGCTACCTCGACCGCGAGCTCAGCTGGCTCGCGTTCAACCAGCGCGTGCTCGAGCTCGCCGAGGATCCGCGGGTTCCCGTGCTCGAGCGGGCGAACTTCCTCGCGATCTTCGCGTCGAACCTCGACGAGTTCTTCATGGTGCGGGTCGCCGGCCTGAAGCGGCGCATCGTCACGGGCCTCGCGGTGCCCTCGAACATCGGCCGCTCGCCGCTCGATGTGCTGAGCGACATCTCGGCGAAGGCGCACGAGCTGCAGGAGCGGCACGCGGCGGCCTACCAGCAGCTCGTGAAGCCGACGCTCGCGGAGTCCGGCATCCGCGTCATCACCTGGGCCGAGCTCGGCGACGTCGAGCGCGAGCACCTGCGCGACTACTTCTCGAAGCAGATCTTCCCCGTGCTGATGCCGCTCGCGGTCGATCCGGCCCACCCCTTCCCCTACATCTCGGGCCTCTCGCTCAACCTCTCCGTGCGCGTGCGCAACAGCCGCACCGGCCGGCAGGAGTTCGCCCGTGTCAAGGTGCCGCAGATGCTGCCGCGGTTCGTGCGGGTCGACCCGGGCGAGTCGATCGAGGACGCCAGGTACATCACGCTCGAAGACCTCATCGCCAACCACCTCGGCGACCTCTTCCCCGGCATGGAGATCGTCGAGCACCACGTGTTCCGCGTGACGCGCAACGAAGACGTCGAGATCGAGGAGGACGAGACCGAGAACCTGATCAAGGCGCTCGAGAAGGAACTGCTGCGCCGCCGGTTCGGCCCGCCCATCCGCCTCGAGATCACCGACGACATGGACGACGTGACGCTCGGGCTCCTCGTGCGCGAGCTCGACGTCACCGAGCAGGAGGTCTTCCGCCTGCCCGCCCCGCTCGACCTCGGCGGCCTCTTCGACCTGTCGCGCCTCGACCGGCCCGAGCTGCACTACCCGACGCACGTGCCGACGACGGCGCTGCAGTTGCAGCCCAGCGACTCGAACCTGCGCGCCGACGTCTTCACCGCGGTCTCGCGGCAGGACGTGCTGCTGCACCACCCCTACGAGTCCTTCGCCACGAGCGTGCAGGCCTTCCTCGAGCAGGCGGCCGCCGACCCCGACGTGCTCGCGATCAAGCAGACGCTCTACCGCACCTCCGGCGACAGCCCGATCGTCGAGGCGCTCATCGACGCGGCCGAATCGGGCAAGCAGGTGCTCGCGCTCGTCGAGATCAAGGCCCGCTTCGACGAGCAGGCCAACATCTCATGGGCGCGCAAGCTCGAGAAGGCCGGCGTGCACGTCGTCTACGGCCTCGTCGGGCTGAAGACGCACTGCAAGCTCGCGCTCGTGATCCGGCAGGAGAAGGGCGGCCTCCGCCACTACAGCCACATCGGCACCGGCAACTACAACCCGAAGACGAGTCGCATCTACGAAGACCTCGGCCTGCTCACGGCCGACGACCAGGTCGGCAAAGACCTGACGCGCCTCTTCAACGAGCTCTCGGGCTACGCCATCGAGAAGAAGTTCAAGCGACTGCTCGTGGCTCCGCTGCACCTGCGCAAGGGCCTCCTGAAGCTCATCGCGGGCGAGATCGCGAATGCCGAGGCCGGGCGCCCCTCGGGCATCCGCATCAAGGTGAACTCGATCGTCGACGAGGCGATCATCGACGCGCTCTACCGCGCATCGAACGCCGGCGTGCCGGTCGAGGTGTGGGTGCGCGGCATCTGCAGCCTCCGCCCCGGCATCCCAGGGCTCAGCGAGAACATCACCGTGCGATCGATCCTCGGTCGCTACCTCGAGCACTCCCGCATCTTCTCGTTCGTCAACGACGGCGATCCGCAGGTCTACATCGGCTCGGCCGACATGATGCACCGAAACCTCGACCGTCGGGTCGAGGCCCTCGTGCGGCTGGCCGACGCGAACCACCTGACCGAGATCGAGTCGCTCTTCGACCTCGCGATGGCCGAGACGACGAGTTCGTGGTGGCTCGACGGGTCGGGCGAATGGGTCCGCCACGCGACCGACGAGGCGGGGCATCCGCTCGACGACATGCAGAATAGGCTCATGCAGCAGATCGGCCAGCGCACCCGCTCGGGGCAGCGCCCGCGATCGGGACCACGGCGGTGACGACGGCGATCTACGCCGCGGGGGCGGTCTGCTGGCGCCTCATCGACGGCAAGGTGCACGTGCTGGTCATCCACCGCACGGTCTACGGCGATGTCACGATCCCGAAGGGAAAGGTCGACCCGGGCGAGTCCCTGCCCGAGACCGCCGTGCGCGAGATCGAGGAGGAGACCGGCCTCGCGGTCGCGCTCGGCGTGCCGCTCGGAGTCTCCCGGTATCCGCTGCCGAGCGGCCGCGAGAAGATCGTGCACTACTGGGCGGCCGAGGTGAGCGACCGCGCCGTGCAGCGCTCGACGTTCAAGCCCAACGCCGAGGTCGCGGCGCTCGAATGGGTCACCGTCAAGCGCGCCCGCGGCTACTTGAGCTACGAGCCCGACGTCGAGATCCTCGACGCCTTCGCGAAGCTCCTCGACCAGGGCGTCATGTCGACCTTCGCGCTCGCGCTCGTGCGACACGGCAAGGCCGTCGGCCGGTCGGGCTGGAAGGGCGACGACGCCGCGCGTCCGTTGACCGAGCGCGGGGTCGAACAGGCGGCGGGACTCGTCGCGACGCTCGGCGCATGGGCGCCGAAGCGCATCGTGTCGAGTCCGGCCGTGCGCTGCGTCACGACGGTCACTCCGCTCTCCGCCGCCACCGGCATCGAGATCAAGCGCGACGCCGGCATCAGCCAGGACGCGTGGGAGGCCGGCGACGACGAGGTGCGACGCGTCGTCGGCAAGCGGGTGCGCGCCGGCAGGAGCGCGATCATCTGCAGCCACCGCCCGGTGCTTCCCGAGATCATGCGCGAGGTGGCGCTCGCCACCGGCACACCACTCGGTTCCTACGTGACGGATGCCGCGGGGCTCGAGCCCGGCGCGTTCAGCGTCGTGCACCTCTCGGCCACGAGCCCAGGCTCGGGAATCATA
>NZ_JBHURI010000041.1:11051-39707 GCF_042673425.1 Agromyces sp. NPDC056965
TCGCGATCGAAACGCACGCACCGCGCGCCTGAGGCCGCGGTCACCCGAGGAATCATCGCGATCGAAACGCACGCACCGCGCGCCTGAGGCCGCGGTCACCCGAGGAATCATCGCGATCGAAACGCACGCACCGCGCGCCTGAGGCCGCGGAATTCCGGGAGCGAGTCCAGTGCGACAGCGGTCGTTCACCTGCTGTTTACCGTCGTAACGGATGCTCGTAAGGCGCGCTCATTAGCGTCGCAGGCGGGTCGGCACCGGCCCACAACCTGCAATCGAACCCCGGAAGGGAATTCACGTGAACCTCAAGCGTCTCGGCGTGCCCGCCGTCATCGCCGTCACTGCGGCGATCGCGCTCAGCTCCTGTGCCACGAACGAAGGCGGCGCAGCTCCGTCGGAGTCGGCATCGACGCTCTCGGGCAACCTCGTCGGCGCGGGCGCATCCTCGCAGGATGCGGCCCAGCAGTCGTGGATCGCCGGTTTCCAGACCGCGAACCCCGACGTCACCGTCGACTACGACCCCTCCGGATCGGGTGCGGGTCGTGAGACCTTCCTCGAGGGCGCCAGCGACTTCGCCGGCTCCGACCGCGCGTTCAAGGACGAGGAGCTCGCCGCGGGCGGCTTCAAGAAGTGCGCCGCCGACTCGACGATCGTCGAGCTCCCGCTCTACATCTCGCCGATCGCGGTCATCTTCAACGTCGAGGGCGTCGACTCGCTCGACCTCGACGCGGCGACCGTTGCGGGCATCTTCGCCGGCACGATCACCAACTGGAACGACCCGGCGATCGCCGCGACGAACCCCGACGCGACCCTCCCCGACCTCGCCATCACGCCCGTGCACCGCTCGGACGACTCTGGCACCACCGAGAACTTCACCGAGTACCTCGGCGCAGCAGCTGCCGACGTCTGGACCTGGGAAGCCGACGGCGTCTGGCCGTTCGAGGGCGGCGAAGCCGCTCAGGGCACCTCGGGCCTCGTCGACGCAGTGAGCAACGGCAACGGCACCATCGGCTACGCCGACGCGTCGCGCGCCGGTGACCTCGGCACCGTCTCGATCAAGGTCGGCGACGAGTTCGTGCCGTACTCGCCCGAGGCCGCTGCCGCGATCGTCGACCACTCGCCGTTCGCCGAGGGCCGCGCAGACGGCGACCTCGCCATCGAGATCGACCGCACCTCGGAAGAGGCCGGCGTCTACCCGATCGTGCTCGTGAGCTACCTCATCGCGTGCGGCCAGTACGAGGACCCGGCGAACGTCGACCTCGTCAAGGGCTACCTCTCGTACATCGCGAGCCCCGAGGGCCAGGAAGTCGCGGCGACCGACGCCGGTTCGGCTCCCATCTCGGACTCGCTCCGCGAGAAGATCACGGCTGCGATCGACTCGATCCAGTAGTAGGTTCGTGCCCGACCCCGCTCGTTCGCGGCGGGGTCGGGCATGATCGCGTCTCCAGAATCCGACTCAAGAACTCCGAGGAACGCACCAGATGACGTCCGCACAGGCCCCGATCAAGGCGAAGCTCCGCATCGGCGACCTCGTCTTCTCCCGCTCGGCGGTGTTCGCGGGATCGATGATCCTCGTCACCTTGGCCGCGGTGGCCATCTTCCTCATCGTGCAGAGCATCCCTGCAGTGGTGGCCTCGAGCGAGGACGCCTCGATCCTCAAGACGAACTTCTGGGACTACGTCGGTCCGCTCGTCTTCGGCACGGTCTGGGCTGCCGCCCTCGCCCTCCTCGTCGCGCTTCCGATCTCCATCGGCATCGCCCTCTTCATCTCGCACTACGCGCCCCGCCGGCTCGCCTCGGTGCTCGGCTACGTCGTCGACCTCCTCGCCGCGGTGCCCTCGGTCGTCTTCGGCCTGTGGGGCATCGGAGTCTTCGCCCCGGCGCTCGTCGACGCCTACGCCTGGCTGAACGAGAACCTCGGCTGGATCCCCCTCTTCAGCGGCACGCCCTCGGCGACGGGCCGCACGATCCTGACCGCGGCCCTCGTGCTCGCCGTCATGGTCCTGCCGATCATGACCGCCATCTGCCGTGAGGTGTTCCTGCAGACGCCCGTGCTGCACGAGGAGGCGGCCCTCGCCCTCGGTGCCACGCGCTGGGAGATGATCCGCACGGCGGTGCTGCCCTTCGGCCGCTCGGGCATCATCTCCGCCTCGGTGCTCGGCCTCGGTCGCGCGCTCGGCGAGACGATGGCCGTCGCGATGGTGCTCTCCGCCTCGCCGGTGATCACCTTCCAGCTGCTGACCTCGGTGAACCCGAATACGATCGCGGCGAACATCGCACTCAGCTTCCCCGAGGCGTACGGACTGAACGTCAACGTCCTCATCGCCACCGGCCTCATCCTCTTCGTCGTGACCTTCGCGGTCAACGCCTTCGCACGCTGGATCGTCAGCCGCCGCAAGGAATTCTCGGGAGCCAACTGATGACCATCCAGACCACTCGGCCCCCGGAGACCGGCGTCGCCATCTCCAACTCGCTGACCGCCGGACGACTGCCGAAGTCGGCGCCGTGGACGATCCTCGCCGCCGCCGTCGCCGTCTCGGCCGCGGTGTTCGGCGTCGTCTCGTTCGGCTCGGGCTCCGGCTACAACTGGGGCGGGGCCCTCTTCATCGGGGCGCTGCTCTACATCCCCGCGATCTGGCTCTTCTCGACGCTCGTCGAGGGACGCCGACGGGCGATGGACCGCCTCGTCACGGCACTCGTGACGGGCGCCTTCCTCCTCGCGATGATCCCGCTCGTCTCGCTCGGCATCACGGTCGTCACGCTCGGCGCCGCCCGCTTCGACGCCGACTTCTTCTCGATGTCGATGCGCAACGTCACCGGCGAGGGCGGCGGCGCGCTGCACGCCATCATCGGCACCCTGCTCATGACGGGCGCGGCCGCGGTCATCTCGATCCCGATCGGCCTCATGACCTCGATCTACCTGGTCGAGTACGGACGCGGCAAGCTCGCCCGCGGCGTCACCTTCCTCGTCGACGTCATGACCGGCATCCCCTCGATCGTCGCGGGCCTCTTCGCCTACTCCCTGTTCGCGATCTTCCTCGGCCCCGGCACTCGCACCGGCATCGCCGGCGCCGTGGCCCTCTCGCTCCTCATGATCCCCGTGGTCGTGCGCTCGAGCGAGGAGATGCTCCGCCTCGTGCCGAACGAACTCCGCGAGGCCGCCTACGCGCTCGGCGTGCCGAAGTGGCTGACGATCGTCAAGGTCGTGCTGCCGACCTCCATCGCGGGCATCACGACGGGCATCATGCTCTCGATCGCCCGCGTGATCGGCGAGACGGCACCGCTCCTCATCGCCGCCGGCTTCACCGCGAGCATGAACTACAACCTGTTCTCCGATCGCATGCAGTCGCTGCCCGTGTACGTGTACACGCAATACGCGAACCAGGGCAATCCCCCGCAGGCCTACCTCGACCGCGCGTGGGCCGCCGCCCTCACCCTCATCCTCATCGTCATGGCGCTGAACCTCATCGCGAGGCTCGTCGCCCGATTCTTCGCGCCGAAGTTCGGCCGCTGACCCGCAAGCAAAGGAAACCCGTGTCCAAGCGCATCGAGGTCCGCGACCTCAACGTCTACTACTCGAAGTTCCTCGCCGTCGAGGGTGTGAACCTCGCGATCGAGCCCCGCAGCGTGACCGCGTTCATCGGCCCCTCGGGCTGCGGCAAGTCGACCTTCCTCCGCACGCTGAACCGCATGCACGAGGTCATCCCCGGGGCGCGCGTCGAGGGAGAGGTGCTCATCGACGGCAACAACCTCTACGACCCCGACGTCGACCCGGTGCTCGTGCGCCGTCAGGTGGGCATGGTCTTCCAGCGGCCGAACCCGTTCCCGACGATGTCGATCAAGGAGAACGTGCTCGCGGGCGTGAAGCTCAACAACAAGCGCATCTCCAAGCCCGACGCCGAGGAGCTCGTCGAGAAGTCGCTGCGCGGCGCCAACCTGTGGAACGAGGTCAAGGACCGTCTCGACCGCCCCGGCTCGGGGCTCTCGGGCGGCCAGCAGCAGCGTCTCTGCATCGCACGAGCGATCGCCGTCTCCCCCGAGGTCATCCTGATGGACGAGCCGTGCTCGGCGCTCGACCCGATCTCGACCCTCGCGATCGAGGACCTCATCGAGGACCTCAAGCAGAAGTACACGATCGTGATCGTGACGCACAACATGCAGCAGGCATCTCGCGTCAGCGACAAGACCGCGTTCTTCAACATCGCGGGCACGGGCAAGCCCGGCAACCTGATCGAGTACAACGACACCACGACGATCTTCTCGAACCCGTCGGTGCAGGCGACCGAGGACTACGTCTCGGGCCGCTTCGGCTGAGTCCGGCCCCGGTCAGTCGCGGGGCGACCGCAGGTAGTCGTTGAACGCGCGCGTCTCGACGGCGTCGCTCGCGATCGATCCCCCGTCGAGACGGGTCACCCCGACCGCGAGACGCACGCTCGAGACGAGCCAGATCGCGTCGGCGGCGGCGAGGTCGGCGATGGGGATGTCCCGGTACTCGGTGACCCGACCCGTCGATTCGAGGTGCTCGAAGAGGCTCTGCTGCGTCGTGCCGTGCAGGATCGCTCCCGACGGCGCGGGCGTCGAGTAGACGTCGCCGTGCCGGAGGATGACGCTCGATGTCGGCCCCTCCATGACGTAGCCGTCGGAGGACAGGAAGATCGCGTCATCGGCGCCGCGTCGGTGCGCCTCGCGCAGCGCCGCCATGTTGGTGGCGTAGCTGAGGGTCTTCGCTCCGAGCAGCAGCCACGGCGCGCGCTCGGCGGCGTCGTGCGCGTAGCCGCGATCGAGGGTCACGACGGCGACCCCGCGTTCGCGCACTGCGGTGAAGTCCGTCGCGGGCACGGCGTGCAGCCACGCGGTCGGGGCAGGTCCGTGCTCGACGCCTCGGCTGAGCACGAGCTTGATCGCGAACTCGCCGCGCTGCGGGAGGCGTGCGACCGCCGTGTCGATGGCCGCCCGCCACTGGGCGAGGTTCGGCTCGGGAAGTTCGCAGATGAGGGCGGAGTTGCGCAGGCGCGCGAGGTGCGGCCCGGTCTCCTGCGCGTGGCCGTCGACGACGCCGATGGTCTCGAAGATGCCGTCGCCGCGCTGGGTCGACAGCTCCCCGACGCGGAGCGCGGGAGCTGCGGCGTCGACGTCGCGCAAGGTCGACGCGACATCGAGGTCGGGAGCATCGGCGGGTGCGGGTTCGATGAGGAGCGTGACGGTCTCGGGCATGCTCCGATGCTACGCGGATGCCGCGGGCTCGCGCCGTGCCGAGGCATCCGCTCGTCGGCTCACGATGCGGTGCAGGAGCCCGGACATGCAAGAGGCCGGCCGCAGGAACGCCTCTCGGCGCGAGGCCGCTCGGAGCGGCGAATATTGGAGCCCGGGGTTACTGCGGCCGGCCACGTCAATTCTAAACGACACCGGGAGCGAGTTCATTCCCACCCGGCCGTGCAGGTTCGTCAGTCGAGCGCGTCGCGCCGCCAGAGCCGTGCGCACGCGCTGAGTTCGTCGGCCAGTTCGGTCAGGCGAAGGGCGCGGCGGGTGAAGGCCGCTGGTCGATCGGGATGCACCGCGTCCGAGGCATCCGCATCATCGGCGAGGCTCGCGAACCCGGCCGCGCAGACGCGTGCGAAGGCCGCCGCCCGGTCGAGGGCGATGGCGAAATCGCCGGTGAAGGCGCCGTGCAGCACCCGGTCGGCGACGTCGCGCACCTCGGGCGGCCCCGCGGGTGCGGCCGCGCCGGCGACGACCTGGTCGATCGTCCGCGACACGTCGGTGCCGCGCCGGTAGGCGAGGCTCAGCAACTCGGCGTCCTGCCCGATGAGCGTGCGGAGCAGGTAGATGCGCCAGAGCGCACCCGGCAGGCTCTTCGCCGACGACCGCGACCAGAGCTCGGCGATCGCGTCGATGCCGTGCCGGTCGGTGTAGTCGATGAGGCGCGCGACGATCTCCGGATCGGGGTCCGCCCGCACCCGCGCGAGCAGTGCCGCGGCGGTGTCGTGCGCGGCCCGGCTGAGCTGCGCGGGGTCGGCGCCGCCCACGAAGTCCTCGAACATGCCAGGCGGGAGCTTGGTGGGGCGATGGTAGTCGGCGGCCATTCGGAACAGGATACTCCGCTCGGCCGGACGCCGGCCGAGGCGGGCATGCAAGCTGCCGGCGCCGGGAACGGTGCCCCCCGTCAGGCTCGAACTGACGACCCGCGGATTAAAAGTCCGCTGCTCTACCAACTGAGCTAGAGGGGCTCGCCGACCATTCTTCCATGAGCCCGGTGCGCGATCGCACGTCACCCCGCCACGAGCCCGTGCTCGTACGCCCAGATGATGACGTGCACCCGGTCGGGCAGCTCGAGCTTCGCGAGGATCGCCTTGACGTGCGTCTTCACGGTGTTGCCGGTCAGGTAGAGGCGGGCGGCGATGTCCTCGTTCGAGGCGCCGGTGACGAGCAGGGCGAGCACCTCGCGCTCCCGGGCCGTGAGCGGCTCGAGCAGCGTCTCGGCGTCGACCGGCCCGGGAACCTGCGCGACGAAGTCGACGAGGCTCGCCGTCGCGCGCGGCGCGAGCATCGCGTCGCCCGCGTGCACGGCGCGGATCGCGGCGGCGAGCTCCTCGGCCGAGGCATCCTTCGTCAGGAACCCGCTCGCTCCGGCCCTGACCGCTGCGAACACGTATTCGTCGAGGTCGAAGGTGGTCAGCACGAGCACCCGGCTGGCCGGATGCTCCGCGCGCACCCGCTTCGTCGTCTCGATGCCGTCGAGCCGGGGCATCCGCACGTCCATCACGACGACGTCGGCACGGTGCACTCGGAGCCGTTCGAGGAGCTCGATGCCGTCGGCGGCCTGCGCGACGAGCTCGAGGCCGGGCGACGCCTCGAGCATGACCTCGAGGGCGGAGCGCATGAGCTCCTGGTCGTCGGCGAGTGCGACCCGGATACGCGGGCCGGTCATCGCGCCCCCTCCTCGGATTCGCCCGCGACGGCGAGCGGCAGCCTCGCGACGACGCGCCACCCCGGTGCATCCGAGTTCGGCCCGGCCTCGAAGTCGCCGCCCGCCTGCTCGACCCGTTCGCGCATGCCCCGCAGTCCGCGCCCGGCGGCGAGGGCGGCGCCGTCGGCCGGTGGCGGCCCGTCGTCGACGACGGTGACCGTGAGCACCTCGCCCCAGTCGAGTCCCACCCGTGAGTGCGTGGGCGGCGATGCGTGCCTGATCGTGTTGGTCAGCGCTTCCTGCACCACCCGGTAGGCCGTCAGGCCGACGCCCGGCCGCACCTCGGCGGGGCTGCCCGAGACGAACAGCTCGGCGCTGCGCTCCGGCGCCTGCGAGCGCTCCACGAGCGCTGGTAGGCCGTCGAGGCCGGGGCTCGGTTCGCGGGGCGCGGTGTCGCCCGGCGAACCGAGCTCTGCCGGCGACCGGTCGGGCGCGGCACCGGATGCTCCGTCGGGCACCGCGGCGAGCGCACCGAGGAGTCCGCGCATGTCGGCCATCGCGGCACGTCCGGTCGAGACGACGTGCTCCACGGCGCCGCGGGCGCGGTCGTCGTCGCGCCCGACGAGCAACCGCGACGCCTCGGCCTGCGCGACCATCACCGCGAGCGAATGGGCGATGACGTCGTGCAGCTCCCGGCCGATCCGACGGCGCTCCTCGGCGACCGCGCGCAGCTCTCCCTGATGCCGGAGCTCGGCGGCCTGTGCGATCGCGAGCTCCTGCGCCGCCCGCTTGCGGAGCGCCTCGCGCCGGTACCGCCCGAGCGCCCAGGCGGCGCCGATGCCGCCGGCGAGCGAGCCGAACAGCGTGAGCGCCGCCCAGGGGCTCGCGATCATCGCCGCGTCGCTCTCGCGTCCTGAGAGGAGCACCGTCCAGGTGACGATCCCGGCGCCGACGACGCCGACGACGAGCGCGGCGATCCCCGCGAGGTGGTCGTCGCTCGCGGCGGCGGCGTAGACGACGGCGAGGTAGACGAGCGAGCTCGCCTGCATCACGGCGAGCCCCGGCATGCCGGGCAGGCTCGCGATCACGAGGGCCAGCATGAGGGCGGATGCCACGACGATCGCCGCACGCGGCCACCGCCGCCGCACGGCGACGGTGAGGTGCAGCATGCCGTAGAGCGAGAGGACGACGACCGACCATCCCGCCGCCGGGCCCGACTCGTCGAGCACCTCCACAACGGTGAACGGCAGCAGCGCGGCCGCCGTCACAGCCGTCCACGCCCAGTCGGCCGGGCTCGGACCCCCCGCAGGGGCCGTCGTGGCATCCTTCATCGGCCCCACGCTACCGGCCGTGCCGAACCGTTCGGGTCACCCGCACGGGTGAGGCGACGAGGCCCGCCGTGCCGGGAGGCTGTCGGTGCGGGCCGGATCCGGCCCTCCGGGCGACCGCCGATCGGGCGGCCTCCCGAGCGACGAAGAGGAGCATCGATGACGTCCGTCCGAGAACCGGCCACCGGTTCCATCGCAGCGCCCCCGGCGCCGTCCACGCGACTGCTGCGCGCACTCGGCGCAGTCGCCCTGCTCGCCTCCGCGGCGATCCTCACGTTCGGGCTCGTCTGGTGGCTCGTGCCCGAGTCGAACCCGTTCGCGACCGCGACGTCGGAGAGCCCGGCGAGCGCCCTGCTCGGCCCCGCCTGGTTCGCGGCGGCCGTCGTCGCGACGGGCGCCGTGGGCCTCGTGGTCGCGATCGCGACCGCCGCCCCCGCGGCGCTCGCCCGGCGGGCCCCGCTCATCGCCGGCGCGGCGGCGCTCTGCGCCGTCGCCGTGGCATTCGTGCTCGGCGACACCGGAACGATCACCCTCGCCGGCTACCTGTTCGGACTCGCCGCGGTCATCGCCGGCATCGTGACGACCGCGGTACTCGTCGTGCGGGCGCCCCGCCTCGGCGTGCCGCTGCTCGTGCTGCTCGCGGCACTCATCGGCATGGCGGTCTGGTCGGCCGGGCTCACCTGGGCCGGCGTGACCACCTTCCTCGCCTCGTTCGGCGCCGCGCTCGCCGCCCAGGGCATGCTGATCCTCATCTCCGCCGTCTCCGTCGTCGCCGTGCTCTCGTGGACAGCGATCGCGATCGTTGCGGGACGCACCACCCGCGGACTGCGCCGCTTCGAGGGGTGGCTCGTGCGCCACCGACGCGCTCTGACCGTGCTCGCCGCGCTCGGCCCGCTGCCCTACGCGGTCATGCGTGCGAGCTGGCTCACCCCCTGGCCGTTGTTCGCCCCGGCACGCGGCGAACTCGATCCCGCGACGCTTGCGACCGGCCTCATGCTCGGCTCCGGTGCGGTCGCTGCGAGCATCCTGACGCTCGGGCTCATCCTGCGATGGGGGCGGGTGTTCCCGAGCTGGATGCCCCGCGTCGGCGGCCGCCCGGTGCCGGCCCGACTCGCCGTCGTGCCCGGTCTCGCCGCCGCCACGGTCATCACCATCTCGGCGGTGCCGATCATCCTGCTGACGCTCGATGCGGACTCGCTGGACGCGATGATCGTGTTCAACCTCGTGCTGCCGATGTGGTTCTGGGGGCCCATGCTCGCACTCGCGGTCTGGGCGTATGCGGCCTGGCGGCGGACGATCGACGGTGTCGACGTCGTCGCGATCGACGATGCGGCCGGCACCGGCACCTCGACGGCACGCTGATGCCGACGGGCCCCGCACACCACCGGCACGCTCGATCGCTGCCCGTTCCCGGGCACCGCCTCGGCGGGCGCTCGAACTACGCGGTCTGGTCGACGATGGGTGCGTCGGGGGCGTTGGTGCGCACCGACTCGATGCCGTTCTGCGCGGCCGCCTTCGTCGTGTAGGCCTCGGATGCCGCGATCGTCTGGCCGTTGCCGGCCTTCAGTCGGAACCTGAACTGTCCGCTCGCATCCTCGTAGAGCTCGAACGTTCCCGCCATGGCGGCTCCTCCCCAGGTGTCCCTTGCGTCCGCTTCATCGCGGGCACGATCTCACGCTAGCCCCGTACCCGGCCCGGGCGCCAGAGGCAGGCGCGACTTCGCCGGGATTGTTCGCAGCCGCGACATCCGCTCATCGACCGATCGAAGCGGATGCCGCGGCGCGAGGTCAGCCGACGATCGAGCGCAGCCCGGCCATGAGCGCGACCCGCTCGGCGGAATTGCGGGCGAGCGGGGTCACGGCGAGGGTCGTCACGCCGGCCTCGGCGAATGACGCGACCCGCTCGGCGACGTGACCGGCCGGACCGATGAGCGAGATCGCACTGACGAGCTCGTCGGGCACCGCGGCGATCGCCTCGTCCTTGCGCCCCTCGAGGTAGAGGTCCTGGATGTGCGCGGCCTCGGCCTCGAAGCCGTAGCTCGAGATGAGCTCGTTGTAGAAGTTCTTGCCACGGGCGCCCATGCCCCCGATGTAGAGCGCGAGCTGCGGCTTCACGAGCGGCAGCACCTGCTCGGGGTGGTCGGTGATCGCGAACGCCGGGCTCGCGAAGATGTCGAGCGGTGCGAGTTCGGGGGCGCGCTTGGCGGCGCCCGCGGCGAGCGCGTCGCCCCACACCCCGGCCGCCTGCTCGGGGTGGAAGAACATCGGCAGCCAGCCGTCGGCGATCTCCGCGGTCTGCTCGACCGACTTCTGGCCGAGGGAGGCGATCGTGATCGGGATGCGCTCGCGCAGGGGGTGGTTGATGAGCTTCAGCGGCTTGCCGAGGCCCGTGCCCTCCCCTGCGGGCAGCGGGATCCGGTAGCGGCGACCGTCGTGCACGACCGGTTCGCGGCGCCAGACCATGCGGCAGATGTCGACGAGTTCGCGGGTGCGGCCGAGCGGGGCGTCGTAGGGCACGCCGTGGAAGCCCTCGATGACCTGCGGGCCGGATGCCCCGATGCCGAGCTCGAAGCGCCCGTCCGAGACGAAGTCGAGACCGGCTGCGGTCATCGCCGTGAGGGTGGGCGTGCGCGTGTAGAGCTGCAGGATGCCGGAGGCGAGGGTGATCGTCGACGTGCGGGCCGCGAGGAAGCCGAGCTGGCTCACGGCGTCGAACGAGTACGCCTCGGGCACGGCGATGAGGTCGACGCCCGCGCGCTCGAGTTCGACGACCTCGTCGGCGACCTCCCGGAAGCCGCCCGCGTAATTCAGGAACATGCCGACGCGCATCCGAACTCCTCATCGTGTGCTGGGCCCGGCCGTTCGGCCACGGGCACTCAGACCCTAACCGAGAGGCCGCGGCGCCGGGGCATCCGTTGTCGCAGGTCGACTACGTGGGGATGACGACGATCGGTTCGGTCGTGGGTTGCGGCGAACCGCCCGCGGGCTCGACGGTGACGCCGACTGCGACGCCCGGTGCGAAGTCGCCCTCGAGCACGCGCCAGGTCTCGTCGCCCTGCACGTCGAAGGTGCCCGCCGACTGCGCGCCCGCGTCGTCGATGTACCAGAGCTCGTAGGTCGAGTCGGCGCCGACATCGGGCAGCCCCTCGACGACGACGCCGGAGCGGCCCTGCTCGGCCGACCAGTAGAGCGTGACGGCGCCGCCGCCCTCGAGCTCGTGCGTCGACGACTCCACGTCGGGCGCCTCGGCGATCGCCGCCATCTCGCGCTGCGCGCCCCAGCCGTTGGGTCCGGCCCAGCCGATCCCGATGATCGCCCCGGCGATGAGCACGACGGATGCCGCAGCTGCCGCGATGATCACCCCCGGACGCTGGAACCAGCGACGCTTCGCGGCGCGCTCGGCCGGGCCGGGTTCGCGTGGTGGGGCGGGCGCCGCCGCGGGAGCCGCAGGCGTCGGAGCCGCCGGCGCCGAGGCGTCCGGAAGCTGCTGCGGCGGTGCAGCGGGCACCGGGGCATCTGGAAGCTGCTGCGGCAGGCCGTCGAGCTGCGCCATGAGCCGGGACTTCAGGTCGGGCGGCGGCTCGACGGGCGCGGCGGCGCCGGCGAGCAGGGCCGCCGTCTCGGCGAACCCGTCGGCGTCGCCCCGCAGCTCGGGGTCGTCGGCGAGTGCACGCTCGACGGCCTCCCGTTCGTCGGCATCGACCGCGTCGAGCGCGTACGCGGCGACGGCGTCGCGGAGCGCGTCGAGCTCGTCGATCCCGTCGGGCGCGGACTCCTCGCGACTGCCGTCGTGCTCGTCGCGCGGCTCGTTCGGCTCGCTCATGTCGTCACCCCCAGTGCGGTTCGCAATCTGATCATCCCGTCTCGCAATCGGGTCTTGACCGTGCCGAGCGGCACCTCGAGGCGGTCGGCGATCTCAGTCTGCGTGAGCCCGCCGTAGTAGGCCAGCGAAACACACTCGCGTTGCAGTTCGCTGAGTTCGTCGAGCGCGTCGACGACGCGTTCGTGCTCGACCCTGATCTCGACCGCTTCGGCGACCGTGTCGACGGGCACGTCGAGGTCGCGCACCCCGATGCGGAGGTCGCGATCGCGCGCCGCCTGGGAGGCCCGGATGCGGTCGACCGCTCGGCGATGCGCGAGGGTGAACATCCACGCGAGGGCGCCGCCACGGGCCGCGTCGAATCTCGGGGCCGTCTGCCAGATCTCGAGGTACACGTCCTGCGTCACCTCCTCGGCCTGCGCCGGGTCGACCACGAGCCGGCGCACGAGGCCGAAGACCCGCGCCGACGTCTGGTCGTAGAGCGCGCCGAAGGCGTCCCGGTCGCCCGTGCCGACGCGCGTGAGCAGTTCTTCGGCGGTCGGACCGGGCACCGGCGCAGTGAGGTCACTGTCGCGGTCGGCCACGCGCCCCAGCATGCCAGATCGGGTACCGGTCGTCGTGCGGGCCACGACGACCGCGCGCTGCACTGCGAAGACATGGTTCATCCGAACGTGAAGGAGTAGGCGTCGACACCGGGGCTCACGGTGACGGTGAGGGTTCCGGATGCCGCGGCATCCGTCTGCACGAGCTCGTACGACCTCGGCACGCCGCTGACCGTGATCTCGCGGCGCTGCCCGCCGTCGTCGACGGCGATCGTGCCCTCGCCGCCGAGCACCATCCGCACCTCGCGCGCGGTGTAGTCGAGCCGCACGCGCGCATCGCCCGACGACGGGGCGATCGACTGCGTGTCGAGCGCCCACGCGCCGTCGAGGGCGAAGGAGTCGGCGGCGAGCCGCTTCGGGAAGACGAACTCCGTCGTCGCCCGGCGATACGGCTCGCCCCCGGCGAAGTTCACCTGCTTCGTCGTGCCGAGGAAGCTCTCGGGCGTCGTGGAACCGGCCTCGGGGGTGTCGTCGGCCTGCTCGGTGACGGGTGGCAGTTCGACCTCGGAGTCGGCGTCCTGCAGCAGCTCGCGGATGAGGCCCTCGGTCGCGGCGTAGTTGCCCTCGCCGAACGAGATGTGGCGCACGACCCCGTCGGCGTCGATCAGGTAATGCGCCGGCCAATAGCGGTTGCGATAGTTCGTCCACGTCGCGAGCGAGTTGTCGAGGCCGACGGGGTAGTCGATGCCGAAGCCGGCGATGCCCGCCTCGACGTTGCGCGGTTCCTTCTCGAAGGCGTACTCGGGCGAGTGGATGCCGACGACGGAGAGGCCGTCGTCGCGGTAGGCGTCGTCCCAGGCGACGACGTGCGGGATGGAGCGCTGGCAGTTGATGCACGAGTACGCCCAGAAGTCGACGAGCACGACCCGGCCGCGGAGCTGGGCGAGGTCAACGGGCGCCCCGCCGTCGGTGTTGAACCATTGCTCGATGCCCGTGATCGACGGCGCGGTGCCGCACGACTCGAGTTCGGCGGCGCCGTTCGTGCACTCGTCGAGCTTCGCGTTCTCGTCGTTCACGAGTCCGCCGAGGTCGAGCGCCCTGGTGACCTCCTCGGAATCGGCGAGCTCCTCTTGGAACGCGCTCGTGTAGTCGGGCACGAGGCGCTGCAGCAGCTGGGGAAGGTTGAAGACCAGCCCCACGGCGAGCGCGATCATCACGACGCCGCCGGTGATGCGGATTCCGCGCTGATGCGTGCGGAAGGTCCTGACACGTTCCGCCACCCGTCGCCCGGCGAGGGCGAAGACGAGGAGCGGGAGCGCCGCGCCGACGGCGAACGACACGGTCAGCACGACCGTCTCCACCCCGATGCGGCCCGTCGACCCCGCGACCGTGATCGCCGCGAGCACCGGCCCGGCGCACGGCACGTAGACGGCGCCGAGGGCGAGGCCGAGCGGGAACCCGCCCTGTTCGGTGCCGACGTCCTTCCTCGGGATCCACGAGAACGGCTTCTCGAGCAGCTCTTCGAAGCGGGGCACGATGAGGCCGACGCCGATGAGCACCAGCACGACGATGCCCGCCCACCGCAGCACGTCCTGCGGCAGTCCGAGCAGCGCCAGCAGCAGTGAGCCGACGAGGGTGAAGACGCTGAAGCTCACCACGAGGCCCGCGATGACGAGGTAGGGCCGCCAGCGCCCGGCCGCCGGGGCATCCGCCGTGCCTCTGGCGCTCTGCGCCCCGCCCGACAGGAAGATGACCGGCAGCACCGGGAGGATGCAGGGCGAGATGCCGGTGATGAGGCCTCCGAGGAGGCCGATGAGGGCGAGGGTGATCACGGGGTCCTGCTTTCTCGGGTCGCCGGTGGTTCGGCGCGGAGGCCGGATCCGATTGGTCGGGGCGGCGCCGAGGCCGACCAATCCGATCGGCCACCGGCGCCGAACCCCTCGCAACGACCCGCTCCGCGGTCGCCATTCACGAAGGAGTCGACCGATGCGTTCCACGAACCGCAGCACCCGCACCGCCCTCGCGGCGTTCTCGATCACGGCTGTCGCCGCGCTCGGGCTCGCCGGCTGCAGCATGGGCGGCAGCGCCGCCGAGAGCGACGAACCGGCGATGTCGTCGGAGGAGACCCAGCCGAGCGACGAGGCGATGACGGCCGACCCCGCCGCCGATCTCGTCGGCCCCGGCTGCGCCGCCTACGCCGACGCCGTGCCCGACGGCCCGGGTTCCGTCGTCGGGATGTCCACCGACCCGGTGGCCGTCGCCGCCTCGAACAACCCGCTGCTGACGACGCTCGTCGCCGCGGTCTCCGGCCAGCTGAACCCCGACGTCGACCTCGTCAGCACGCTGAACGGCGACGAGTTCACCGTCTTCGCCCCGGTCGACGACGCCTTCGCCAAGATCGACGCCGCGACCATCGAATCGCTGAAGACCGACTCGGCGACGCTCTCGAAGATCCTCACGTACCACGTGGTGCCCGGTCAGCTCTCGCCCGACGAGGTCGTCGGAACGCAGACGACCGTCGAGGGCGGCACGGTCGAGGTGACCGGCTCCGGTGACGACCTGAAGGTCAACGACGCCGCGGTCGTCTGCGGCGGCGTGCACACCGCGAACGCGACGGTCTACCTCATCGACTCGGTGCTGATGCCGACGATGTAGGAGCGCCGAGCACGACCGAACGGCTCCGTCGACCCGACGACGGGGCCGTTCTCCCGCGTCACGGTCTGCAGCACAGCCCGACGACGGGGCCGTTCCCGCGCGTCACCGTCTGCGCGCCTTCAGCACTCTCGAAGACGGATGCCGCAGGCTGGAGTTCCCCCGGCCTCGAAGGGAGCCCCGTGGTCTGGAGCATCCTGCTCGACGTCGCCCTCGTGCTCGTCTTCATCGGCGCGATCGTGAACGGCTGGCGCGCCGGGCTCCTGCGCACCGCCGCCGGTCTCGTCGGCCTCGTCGCCGCGGGAATCGCCGCCTACTTCGTCATGCCGTGGATCGCCGGCATCGTGCCCTGGCCCGAATGGCGGGCCCCCGCCGCGATCGCCGCGGCCATCGCGCTGCTCTGCCTCGGCGCCTGGCTCGGCGCCGTGGTCGGCCGGCTCCTGAGCCGCGGCGTGCGCGCGGTCAAGCTGGGGGTGCTCGACCGCATCCTCGGCGCCCTCGGCAACCTGCTCGTCACCGCCTTCGTCGTCGCACTCGTGGCCTCGGGCGTCTCGGCGATGGGCGTGCCCGTGCTCTCCCCGGCGATCGCCGGGTCGCGCGTGCTGCAGGGCCTCGACGCCGTCACGCCGGCGCCGACGCGCACGCTGCTCGCGGAGATCCGCACGGCCGCCCTCGGCGAGGGCCTCCCCTGGCTCGTCGACGTGCTCGGCGGGCCGACCGAGGCGCCGGCCCTGCCGACGTTCGACGTCGACGACCCGGAGCTCGCCGTCGCCGCGGCATCCGTCGTGCGCATCACCGGCAGCGCGTTCCAGTGCGGTTCGACGCTCTCGGGCAGCGGCTTCGTCGTCGCCCCCGACCGCATCGTGACGAACGCGCACGTCGTCGCCGGGGTGACCGAGCCGATCGTCGAGGCCCCGGGCCAGCCCGCCGTGCCCGGCCGAGTGGTGTCGTACGACCCCGACAGCGACCTCGCGCTGATCGCGGTCGACGGCCTCGCGACCCCGCCGCTCGCCATCTCGACCCCGTCGCTCGGGCAGGAGGTCGCCGTGGCCGGCTACCCCTTCGGCGGACCGTTCGAACTGCGGCCCGCGAACGTCATGTCGAGCGGGCCGCTGACCATTCGGACCGACGGCAGCACCTCCACGCGCGACATCGTGACGCTCGCCGCGGATGTCGACCACGGCAACTCGGGCGGACCGGTGCTCACCGGCGACGGCGAGGTCGCCGCGGTCGTCTTCGCGAAGTCGGAGACGGTCGACAACGTCGGCTTCGCCATCCCGACGTCGACGCTCTCTCCGCTCGCGAGCGCCGCGCCCGGTCTCGACGCGACGGTCGACTCCGGGTCGTGCGTCGTCGGCTGAGCCTCACTCGGGCGACCGCCTCACCGCTCGCTACCGAGTCTGCTTGGCCGCTCGCAGGCGCGCTGTGGCCGGAACGAGCAGGAGTGCGACGAGAACCCCGGCGCCGAACCAGAGCCACGAGTTGGGCTGGCCGATGGCCGCCCCGATCGCGCTTCCGATGAGCCCCAACACGAGGCTCGTGAGCATCAACCACTGCTTGACGGGCCGACGAAAGAACATGGACACAGTCTGACGGAAGCTCGACGGCCGCGCCAGCTTCGGTCGTTCGGGATGCTCCGTGGAGAAGCCGGTTCGGCTACTCCGCCGTGAACCCCTCGAAGCGGATGCCCCATGAGATCTGCCACTCCTCGCCCGGGTCGAGCCAGCGCAGGCCGCGGCCGGAGTTGAAGGCCTCGGCCGGGGCGGTCATGGGCTCGATCGCGATCGCGACGTCGCCCTCCTCGCCCGGGAACCGGGTCGTGGTGTAGACCTGCACGTACTCGAACACCGAGTCGGCCCAGACCGAGACGGTGCGGCCGTCGGGCGCGGTGAGCGTGTGCAGCACCTGCCCGTCTTCGCTCGCGATCTCGCCGAAGGCGTCGTCGAGCGAGACGTCGCCGACGCGGCGACCTTCGCGGAAGTCCCACTCGGTGCCGTCGACGGGCACCTCGCCGGTCGGCAGCAGCCGCTCGTCGACCTCGATGTGGCTCGCGGCGTCGAGGCGCAGCACGAGGTCGACCGTCGGCACGCCGCCGATCTTCAGGTAGGGGTGCGTGCCGATCGCGACGGGGGCGGGATCGGCGCCGAGGTTCTCGACGTAGTGCGTGACCCGCAGTCCGTCGGAGACGAGCTCGTAGTGCACGGCCGTGCCGAGCAGGAACGGGTAGCCGAGTTGCGGGTACACCGTCGCCGAGAGCGTGACGGAGTCGCGTTCGCGCGAGATCGGCTTGTACTCGGTGTTGCGGAGCAGCCCGTGGATGGCGTTGTTCTTCGCCGGCTCCGAGATCGCGAGCTGGTGGTCGACGCCGTCGTGGCTCCAGCGACCGTCGCGGATGCGGTTCGGCCACGGCGCGAGCACGATGCCGGCTCCCATGGGCGGCGTCTGGTCTTCTGCGAACGGCGGCACGAGGTCGATGCCGTTGATGCTGAGGGTGCGGATGCCTGCGGCGACGGCGGTGATGGTCGCGCGGATGTCGCCGCTCGACGTCGTCGTCTCGAGCACGAACTGCTCGCCCGTGGGAAGGGTCATGGATCCACTCTAGGGTCTCGGGCGAAGTGCACGGCGAGCCCGGCATCGAGGAGCTCGGCGACGATCGGCGACGGGGCCGCGGCATCCGTGACGAGCCCGTCGAAGGCGTCGACCGGGGCGATGCGGCCGAGGTGCACCTCGCCGAGCTTCGATGCATCGGCGACGACGATCGAGCGCGCGGCCGAGCGCATCATGAGCGCCTTGACCGCGGCCTCGGGCAGGTTCGCGTTCGTGACGCCGTGCGCGGCGTCGACTCCGTTGCCGCCGATGAAGGCGAGGTCGACGTGCACCTCGTCGAGCATCGAGCCGGCGAGCGGATGCACCAGGGAGTGCTGCTTCGGCCGCAGCGTGCCGCCGGTCACGACGACCGTGAAGCGCGGGATCTCGGGTTCGAGTTCGAGGGCGATCGACAGCCCGTTCGTGAAGACGACGACGTCTTCGAGGTCGGCGCGGGCGCGGAGCGCGCGGGCGACCTGCAGGGTCGTGGTGCCCACGTCGAGGATGATGCTCTGCCCGCTGCGCACGAACGACGCCGCGAGCGAACCGATCAGGCGCTTGGGTTCGACGGATGCCTCGAGCGCCTCCTCGAAGCTCGGTTCGCGTTCGGGGCGATCGACGGCGAGCGGCGACGAAACCGGCACCGCACCGCCGTGCACGCGACGGATGCCGCCCTGCCGCTCGAGTGCGTCGAGGTCGGCGCGTGCCGTGACGGTCGTGACGCCGAAGGCGCGCGAGAGCTCGGCGACGCGCACGAACCCCCGCTCGGCGACGAGGGCGAGCGCGAGCTCGCGTCGCCGGGGCGCGTCGAGCGGCGCATTCGCGGACGCGTCGATGGACATACCGGAATCATGCGCGCTCGACGTCGACTTTGCAATACGAAATGCGTTTGTTTGCAAAACGAAAGTCGCGTAGGGTGTGCGCGTGACCGACTCGAACGACGTCGCCGGCGCGGCATCCGCTGCCCCTGTCGACCCGCGCATCACCGTGACCCCCACCCTGCTCGCCGACGGCCGCGAGCTCATCTACTTCGACGACGCCGACTCGACGCTGCCCGCCGAGCGCGCGATCGACGAGCGAGTGCTCGACCCGCGGCCCGCGAATGCGCAGATGCGGCAGGACCCACTGACCGGGGAGTGGATCTCGATCGCCGCAGCGCGCCAGAACCGCGTCTTCCTGCCGCCCGCCGATCTCGACCCCCTCGCCCCGCAGCGCCCCGGCAACCCCTCGGAGATCCCGAGCACCTACGACGTCGCCGTCTTCGAGAACCGCTCGCCGTCGTTCGGCCCAGCGCTGGCCGATCCGGACGACTCCGACGCCGACACCCTCGCCGAGCTCCGCCGTGTCGGGCTCGAGCGCACGCACCCCTCGATCGGCCGCTGCGAGGTCGTCTGCTTCAGCCCGGAGCACGAGGGCTCCTTCGGCACCCAGACCGTCTCCCGCGCGCGCACCGTCATCGAGGCGTGGGCGCAGCGCACCGCCGCGCTCTCGGCCATGCCCGGCGTGCAGCAGGTCTTCCCCTTCGAGAACCGCGGCGAGGCGATCGGCGTCACGCTCGGCCACCCGCACGGCCAGATCTACTCGTACCCGTACGTGACGCCGCGCACCGAGCGGCTGCTCGCCTCGATCGACGCCTACGGGCCGACGCTCTTCGCCGACGTGCTCGAGCGCGAACGCGGCGGCCCCAGAGTCGTGCTCTCGGGTGAGCGCTGGACGGCGTACGTGCCGTTCGCCGCGCGCTGGCCGATCGAGGTGCACCTGCTCCCCCACCGTCACGTGCCCGACCTCGCGGAGACCACGCTCGACGAGCGCGACGAGCTCGCGACGCTCTACCTGCGGCTGCTGCGCGGCGTCGACCTGCTCTACGACACCCCGACGCCGTACATCGCCGCGTGGCACCAGGCGCCGGTGCACGAGCGCCGGGACGAGGTGCGGCTCATGCTCCAGCTCACGAGCCCGCGCCGCGGCGCCGACAAGCTGAAGTTCCTCGCCGGCTCGGAGGCGGCGATGGGAGCATGGATCGGCGACGTCACCCCCGAATCCCAGGCTGAGGCGCTGCGCGCCGCGATCGGAAAGACTGAAGCATGAGCGAGACGACGAACGACGCGACGGCGGCGGGCATCACGGCGACCGCGGAGCACGGGTTCGCCGAATGGTACGGCAGGCGCCCGGCGGGCGTCTGGTCGGCGCCCGGGCGGGTCAACCTCATCGGGGAGCACACCGACTACAACGACGGATTCGTCTTCCCGTTCGCGATCGACCGGCGCACGGCGGTGGCGCTCGGCGACCGCGACGACCGAGTCATCCGCGTCGCCTCGGCGTTCTCGCCCGAGGCGGTCACCATCCACCTCGACGAGCTCACCCCCGACGCGGTGAGCGGCTGGGCCGCCTACCCCCTCGGCGTGGCCTGGGCACTCGGCGAGTTCGGCGCCGAGCTCGCCGGCGTTCGCGGCGTCGACCTCTACGTCGCCTCCGAGGTGCCGATCGGCGCAGGGCTCTCGTCGTCGGCCGCGATCGAATGCGCCGTCGCACTCGCCCTCGACGAGCACTGGGGCCTCGGGCTCGACCGCCCCACGCTCGCGAAGGTCGGCCGTCTCGCCGAGAACCGTGCCGTCGGTGCGCCGACCGGCATCATGGACCAGTCGGCGTCGCTCCTCGGCGAAGCCGACGCCGGTGTCTTCCTCGACTGCCGCAGCCTCGACTCCGAGGTCATCCCGCTCGGCTTCCGGGCCGACGGGCTCTCGGTGCTCGTGATCGACACGCGCGTCGAGCACGCGCACGCCTCGGGCGGGTACGCCGCACGTCGCGCCTCGTGCGAGGCCGGCGCTGCCGCACTCGGGGTCGAGTCGCTGCGCGACATCCGCGTCGACGACCTCGACCGCGCCGCCGAGCTGCTCGACGACGAGACGTTCCGCCGAGTGCGCCACGTGGTGACCGAGAACCAGCGCGTGCTCGACACCGTGCGCGCCCTGCGCGAGCACGGACCGGGTGCGATCGGTCCGTTCCTCGACGCCTCGCACGTCTCGATGCGCGACGACTTCGAGATCTCGGTGCCCGAACTCGACCTCGCCGTCGAGACCGCGCAGGCGACGGGCGCGATCGGCGCCCGCATGACGGGCGGCGGCTTCGGCGGCGCGGCGATCGCGCTGATGGTCGACGCGCTCGTTCCCGTCGTGACCCGCGAGGTGCTCGCGGTGTTCGCCGAGCGCAGCTACCGGGAGCCGGCGATCTTCACGGTGCAGGCCGACGCGGGCGCGCGACGCGTCGCCTGAGGCTCGGCGCGCCGGTTCAGGCGCGCCGGCTCACTGCGACGCGGGCGGCGGTTCGACCGCGCTCGGCGTGCCGCCTGTGATGCGCACGAGCTCGTCGAACGACGTCGGGAAGACCGTCTTGGCGTGGCCGGCGGCCGCCCAGACCGCGGGGTAGTCGGCGAGCTGCACGTCGACGACCGTGCGCACCGGCGCGGGGTGGCCGAGCGGCGCGACGCCGCCGATCACCTGGCCGGTCGCCTCCTTCACCGTCTCCTTCGAGGCGCGACGGATGACGCCGCCGAGCTGCTGCCCGAGCCATTCCGTGTCGACCCGGTGCGACCCCGACGTCAGCACCAGGATCGGCTCGTCGTCGATCGTGAAGACGAGGGAGTTCGCGATCTGGCCGACCTCGACGCCGAGGGCCTCCGCGGCGAGCGGGGCGGTCGTGACGGCATCGTCGAACCAGACGATCTCGGGCGCGAGCCCGTGCCCGGCGAGGGCGCTGGCAACTCGGTCGACGGCGGCGTGGGAAGGCGATGGCATGCCGAAGATCCTAGCGACCGCGACCGGTCGGCCTCGCCGGCGCCGAGCATCTTCCTGCTCGTCACCTCGATGGCCTAGTGTGCGAGCGTGGATCAGCCCTCCCTCGCCCGCCGCCTCGGCCTCAGGCAGGCGGTCGCGATCGGCCTCGCCGCGATGATCGGCGCCGGCGTCTTCGCGGTGTTCGCCCCCGCCGCGCAGGCCGCGGGGGCCGGGCTCATGATCGGGCTCGCGATCGCGGCGTTCGTGGCGCTCGCCAACGCGGGCTCGACGGCGCAGCTCGCCGCACGGTACCCGGAGTCGGGCGGGGCCTACCGATACGGCCGCGAGCGCCTCGGCGAATGGCCGGGTTTCCTCGCCGGCTGGAGCTTCGTCATCGGCAAGACGGCGAGCTGCGCCGCCATGGCGATGACCTTCGCCGCCTACCTCGCGCCGCCCGACTGGCAGCGGCTGATCGCGATCGCCGCCGTCATCGCGATCACCGCCGTCGACCTCCGGGGCATCACCCGCACCGCGCGCGTGGCGACCGCCGTCGTGATCGGGGTGCTCGTGGTGCTCGCGCTCGTCGTGGCGGCGGGCGCGACCGCGACGTTCGGCGGCGCGACGGGCGGTGAATCGGGCGGCGCGTCGCCCCTGCTCGCGACGGACGACCGCGGCTGGCTCGGCATCCTGCAGTCGGCGGGACTGCTGTTCTTCGCATTCGCCGGCTACGCCCGCATCGCGACGCTCGGCGAGGAGGTCCGCGATCCCTCGCGCACGATCCCCCGGGCGATCGGCATCGCATTCGCCGTCGCCGTGCTCGTCTACGCCGCCGTCGGCGCCGCGGCACTCGGCGCCCTCGGGCCGGCGGGGCTCGCGGCATCCGTCGCACCGCTCGTCGACGTCGTCGAGACCGCCGGATGGGGATGGGCCGCACCGCTCGTGCGCGTCGGCGCCGCGGTGGCGGCGCTCGGGGCGCTGCTCGCCCTCCTCGCGGGCATCGGTCGCACCGCCCTCGCGATGGCGCGCGACGACGAGCTGCCCCGACCGCTCGCCCGGGTGCACCCGCGGTTCCGGGTGCCGCACGTCGCCGAGATCGCCGTCGCCGTCGTCGTCATCGCGCTCGTCGCGACCGTCGACCTGCGGGGCGCGATCGGCTTCTCCTCGTTCGGAGTGCTGCTTTACTACCTCGTCGCGAACCTCGCGGCGATCAGCCAGCCGCGGTCGGAACGGCGCGTGCCGAGGGCGCTCTCCGCGGCAGGGGCGGTCGGATGCCTCGTGCTCGTCGTGACGCTCCCGCCGGTCTCGATCGGCGCGGGCGTCGCAGTGCTCGCGCTCGGCGTCGGGTACCGCCTCATCGCCCGGGCCGCTCGTTCCGCGAGGCTGCGCCGCGGGCTCGGCGGGCGGCCCGACGAGCGCGCGTAGGCTGAGCGCATGTCCGCAGATCCCTCGGCTCGCATCCTGACCATCGCCGGCATCGCCGCACCCGCCCTCGATGAGACGGCCTTCGTGGCCGCCGGGGCGGTGATCGTCGGCGACGTGCGCCTCGCAGCGGGATCGAGCGTCTGGTACAACGCCGTGCTCCGCGCCGAGGCCGAGCCGATCAGCATCGGCGAGGGCTCGAACCTGCAGGACACCGTCGTCTGCCACGTCGACGCGGGCTATCCGCTGCAGGTCGGTCGCGGCGTCTCGGTCGGGCACGGCGCTGTGCTGCACGGCTGCACCGTCGAAGACCACTGCCTCGTCGGCATGAACGCGACCGTGCTGAACGGCGCCGTCATCGGAGCCGGTTCGCTCGTGGCCGCGGGCGCGGTGGTGCTCGAGGGCACGGTCGTGCCGCCCGGCTCCCTCGTCGCGGGGGTTCCGGCCAAGGTGCGCCGCGAGCTCAGCGACATCGAGCGCGCCGGCATCCAGCGCAATGCCGCCGCGTACCTGATGCACGTCGACGAGCACTCGGCACCGGTCGACTGAGGCGAAGCGCCCCCACCGCCGTCGCCGTCGCCGTTCTGAGAACAGGATGACGCGCCGAGACGGCTCCCCCAACAGGCACGTGGTGCCCGCTCCGGCATGCGCTGCCTGTTTCGGTGCGCCGGTCAGGCCTCGACGACGCCCCCGTAGCGCGCCAGCACACGCTTCCGAACCAAACGGGCGCGGCGCAGGAGCCACCGCGCGGGAAGCGCGACGGCCATCGAGACGGCGCCCGCGACCGATCGATCGTGCCTTCCCAGCATCCGCTTGCGCTCGAACGCGCGTCGCAGCGCCCCACCGGTGAGGTTGTGCGTCCGCTTCCGCACGCCGAGCCTGCCGGCCGTGCGCTGCTCGAGGAGCTGGGCGAGCGGGACGCCCCAGTCGTCGTGCCCTCTGCCGTGGAAGTAGTCGTCGGCGAGCCAGTCCGCGTTCGGGCGGCGGAGCTCCCAGGCGGCGAGCGCGCCGGCCCCGCCGAACAGGCCGCTGCCCTCGAAGACGGTGTTGATGAGCTTCGGCGTCACCCCGAACTCGTCGACGAGCAGCACGGGGAGTCCGGCGGCGACCGCCTCGAGCACCGCGGTCGAACTCACGGTCACAAGGCCGGCCGCGCGGGCGAGGTGCGCCGCCATCGGCCCGTCCTCGACGACGAGGTTCGGGGGCAGCGTGCCGCCGAGTTCGCGGCGCACCTCGGCGTCGTCGAGGAGCTCGGCGTAGTCGAACGCCTCGGCGTGCGTCTGCGCCTCGCCGCGCCGTGCGCGCACCTTGACGACGACCCGCCGATGCGGGTGTCGCGCGGCGGCGGCGGCGAGCCAGCCGAGCAGGCGCACGCGGTGCTCGCGCTCGGCGGGCACCTTGGCCTGCGCAGCGAAGACGAGGTCGGTGCGTTGCGGGTCGGCCGCGACATCCGTCACCGCCTCGTCGGGCAGGAACGGGAGGGTCGCGAGGCCGAACTCGATCGCCACCCCGAGCTGCCCGGCGTTGGCGCGGAACTCGCGCACCTCGCGGCGGCTGTGCAGCACGATGAGGTCGACCTGCTCGCGGTAGACGATCGCCTTCGGCTCCGCCGGGATCGTGAGGCCCGGGAATCCGCTCACGAGCACCGGCCGCTCCGGCCGGCGCCCGATGATCGGCGCGACGACGCGCACGAGCGGGCCTCGCAGTGCGAGCAGCACGACGTCGGGCCGGGTGCGCGCGAGCCGCTCCCCCAGTTCATCGAGGTCGACGGTCTCGACCGAGTCGGCGGTGAATCCCGATCCCGCGAGCGCCGCGCGCAACTGCCGGGGGCTCGGCTGCACCGGCGTCTGCAGCACGACGAGGTCGAGGCGCCACGACTCCGGGAACCCGCGGGCGAACGCCGCCCCCCATTTCACGTAGGAGTCCGAGTCGGCGACCACGAGCAGGCGACCGGCGGGGCCGAGCCCCGGCGGCCCGCCGACAGGTGCGCCGTCGCTCACAGCGCGGGAACCCGGCGCAGCTTCGCCCGGGGCGCCTCCTCGCCGGGGAACACGCGCTTGACGCCATCGCCCATCGCCTCGCCGATCACGCGGATGTCGCGCACGAGGTGCTCGAAGCCGGTCGGCTCGAGCGAGGCCGCCTGGTCGGAGCCCCACATCGCGCGGTCGAGCGTGATGTGGCGCTCGACGGCGACGGCGCCGAGGGTCACCGCGGCGAGCGAGATCTGGAGGCCGCGCTCGTGGCCCGAGTATCCGATCGGCACGCCCGGGTAGCGCCCGCGAAGCGTCTCGATCGTGCGGAGGTTCGCCTCCTCGGGCGGCATGGGGTAGCTCGAGGTGGCGTGCAGCATCACGAGCCGGTCGGTGCCGAGCGTCTCGACGGCACGGTCGATCTCGTCGAGCGTCGACATGCCCGTCGAGAGGATCACGGGCTTGCCGGTCCGCGCGATCGCGTCGAGCAGCGCGAGGTCGGTGACCGAGGCCGAGGCGACCTTGTGCGCGACCACGTCGAGTTCCTCGAGGAACTCGACCGACGGCACGTCCCACGGCGATGCGAACCAGTCGATGCCGGCCCGTAGCGCGTAGCTGGCGATCTCGAGGTACTCGGGCTCGCCGAACTCCACGCGCCGGCGATAGTCGAGATACGTCATCGTGCCCCACGGCGTCTCGCGCGGCACGTCGCGCATGTGCTCGGGGGTCGCGATCTCGGGGGTGCGCTTCTGGAACTTCACGGCCTGCGCACCCGCCTCGACCGCGACGTCGATGAGGCGCTTCGCGATCTCGACGTCGCCGTTGTGGTTCAGGCCGATCTCGCCGATGACGTAGACCGGGTACTCGCTGCCGACGACCGATCGGCCGATGCGGACGGACATGTTCGCTCCCTCATTCAGGATCGCGCGATGGCGGATCGGGGTCTTCGGTCGCCTCGGCGGAGTCGCACGCGGCGAGGATCAGGTCGGCCAGTTCGCGGACGGCTCCGTGGCCGCCGGCGCTCGTGAGCACGTGGCGCGCTGCGGCGAGCGCCTCGGGCGCGGCATCCGGCACGGCGACGGGCCAGCCGACCAGGTCGAGGGCGGGCAGGTCGCCCCGGTCGTTGCCGAGGTAGGCGATGCGATCGAGGCGGATGCCGCGTCGCTCGGCCCACTCGCGCAGCACCGCGCCCTTCTCCCCCACGCCCTGCGCGCACTCGACGCCGAGCTTCTCGGCCCGGCGCCCGACGACCGGGTTCTCCTCGGCCGACAGGATCAGCACGGGGATGCCGGCCTTCCGCAGCCGAGCGATGCCGGCACCGTCGCTGCGGCTGACGCGCACCGACTCGCGCCCAAGCTGGTCGACCATGACGGTGTCGTCGGTGTGCACGCCGTCGAAGTCGGTCACGAGGGCGTCGACGTCGATGCGGGGGCCGGGCACGCCGGGCGCACCACGCGTCGAGCCCGGCCGGGCGGATGCCGCGAGCCCGCGATCGACGTGCGCCGCGAGTGCCCTCGCCCGCTCGAGGTCGGCGAGCTCGTCGATCTCGATGGCGTGGTCGGCGTCGACCGGCTGGATGCCGATGCGCCCGAAGAAGCGGTGGCCGGCGGTGCGGAACCCGTCGGTGGCGAAGACGTAGAACGCCCCGGTCTCGAGGTACTCGGGCTCTCGCTCCTGACGGCGGAGCCGGCGGGTCGCCGCGTGGTTCACCCCGATCGCGGAGTCCGCGTCGGCGTCGTCCCGCCAGAGGAACACGTGCGTCGCCGCGCCGGCGAAGACGACGTCGCGCTCACCCGAGGCGACGCGGCCGATCGCCGCGTCGAGGTCGGCCGGGTCGATGAAGGGCGAGGTGGCCTGGATGAAGACCGTGATGGGACGTTCGCCACCCTGACGGCGTCCCGCGCCGCCGTCGCGGTGCTGATCCGCTGCGGGCGACCCTGCCGCATCGCGCGGTTCGAGATGCTCGAGCGCGTGCAGCAGCGCCGCCTCGCTCGAGGCGGTGGAGCCCGAGAGCTCCGCCGGCCGGTCGACGATCTCCGCCCCCGCAGCGCGTGCGGCATCGGCGATCTCCGGGTCGTCGGTCGAGACGACGACGCGGTCGATGCGGTCCGCGGCGAGCGCGGTGCGCACCGCCCGGGCGATGAGCGGCACTCCGCCGACCCGCGCGAGGTTCTTGCCCGGCAGCCCGACCGAGCCGCCCCGAGCCGGGATGATCGCGGTCGCGCGGGCGGTCTCACGCCCGGATGCGGCATCCGTTCGTCCGGCCGCGCGACGGCTTAGCCGCGTCGCCGACGTGGGCGCCAGCGGGACCGCCACGCGCGACGCTTTGACGAGTTCGACCTTGGCCATGGCGAGAAGCTACGCGCGACGAGCAGCCGACTGGTGCACGGTCGGTGAACGAACGGCGACCATCGGGTCGACATCGGATGCATCCCTGATTGCTCGGCTTCATCAGAAGCCTGTCCCCCGAAATAGGGGTAACAAGCGACGTCGCGCACTCTGCCAGCCACCATACGTCTCGATAGAGTCACGAGTTGGACTTCAAACTGAAAGGCAAAGAATGGACTTTGCGGATTCCCTGACAGCCCTCGCCCAGAAGGTGACCAATCAGCGCGATGCCATCCTCACCGAGGAGGCGACGAAGAACGCGTTCGTCATGCCGTTCATCTCGACGGTGCTCGGCTACGACGTGTTCGATCCCATCGAAGTGGTTCCGGAATTCACCGCTGATGTGGGAATCAAGCGGGGCGAGAAGATCGACTACGCAATCATGCGGGATAGCGAAGTCCAGATGCTGATCGAATGCAAGAGTTCCACCGCCCCCCTCAAGGTTGAGCACGCGTCGCAACTCTTCCGCTACTTCGCGGTGACAAACGCCCGTGTCGCCGTTCTCACGAACGGTCAGGTCTATCACTTCTTCACGGACCTCGACGCCCCCAATCGCATGGACGAGAAGCCCTTCCTCGTGCTCGACCTGCTCGATATCGATGAGACCCTGATCGAAGAGATCAAGAAGCTGACCAAGGACGCCTTCGACCTGGACTCAATCATCAGTGCCGCAGGCGAGCTGAAGTACATCGGGCAGCTCAAGCGCACGATCGCTGAGCAGTTCCGTGCTCCGAGCGACGACTGGACGCGGTTCTTCATCGGCAAGGTCTACGACGGTTCCATCACCCAGAAAGTCCGCGACCAGTTCGCGCCGCTCGTGGTCAAGGCTTCCGCTCAGTTCCTCAACGATCAGGTCAACGATCGGTTGAAGGCGGCACTTCGGGGCGGCGGCTACATCGAGACCGACGAGGCGGCCGTGACAAGCCGCGAAGTCGCGGAGGAAGATCTCGCTCGCGACACCGAGATCGAGACGACGCTTGAAGAGCTGGAGGCATATCAGATCGTCAAAGCGATCGCCTGCAGTGAGGTGAAACCTCAACGCGTCACCCAGCGTGACTCCAAGTCGTATTTCGCGATCCTTCTCGATGACAACAATCGAAAGCCGATCGCACGTCTCCACTTCAACTCGAGGAAGCAGAAGTACCTCGGGCTCATGGACGCGGACAAGGTCGAGACGCGGCATCCCATTAGCGGTCCCGACGACATCTATCAGTTCGCCGGAGAGATCCGCGAAGCGGTGAATCGCTACATGTGAAACGGCGGATGCCGCAGGCG